>CALCJM010000001.1 GCA_937967505.1 uncultured Pirellulaceae bacterium
ATAACGACAGAGATCACCGAGCCGGAAAAAGTGATCATTGGGTTCAAATTCCACACGCAGGTCCGGCTTCGCGTGCATCGCATTGTTATCCCGCGTTTTTGGGATTGGAGCGAATTGTAACATTGTAATGGCACCTGTCCCGAAAGAAGAAATCGCTTCTGGGGATGTCATCAACGTTGATCGTTTCATGTCGTGCCGGTGGAAGATTAAAATCGCCATCCCAACAACCGTATAGTTCGATTCTGTCGCAAGTGCCGAATTTGCACAATAAGAATTCGTGCAATGCCTCATGTTCGTCAGAGGATTCTGCTCCAAACTCAGGGTTGATGGAAATTAGATATTCTTCAGGCCAACCATCGTTTTGATATGAAAGGTGGCGAAAACCACAACCACATTGCTGAGACGAGCCCAGGTATTTCACGTTCGATTCATTGAACACAGCCGCTATCGCAGAATCATAGTCGGTCAGAGGATGTGTATGTAAAGATCTACGTTCTTTATTGAAGAGGATGTTTGGGATGGATGCATTGGAAGCAATGTAAAGCGTAAAGCACATGGTTGCTCTAAGCGGGATAACGACCATGTTCACCGGGCCGCGGCGAACAAACTAAACAATGAAATCCGCACGGCCCGCGGATCCGGTACAACATTTTGTTATCGGTCGGTTGCCAGTGCGGCCAAAACCATGCATGCCGTATTCTGCACGCGCCTTTTCCGCCTGAGCAGATTATCCAGCAACTTTGGATTGGAATCAAGGATGTTTCGTGCGCGTATTTTGGCAGCGCAAGCAGGCGCGTAATGTGCTGAGTCAGATTTGCCGGGCAATTGAACATTTTATTCGCCGACGGTGCAAGTGACGCTTGCGAATGCCGAGTGAAGTTTGCCAAGCGAAACCGCAATCAATTGAACAACGTGTGAGCCACGCTTGCGAATCGGCAGCGCAACTTTGTGCGGCAAACCGACCAGCCACTGCGAAACCTCACGCCGAGCATCAGCTGTGTTTAAACAACGTAACAAGCCACCACTGCCAAAGAATCCGCCAAACCAATCGTGGTCAGGTATTTGCAATGAAGCAAACGTCACGAAACGAGCGATGCTGTTGAGGCCGATAACGTCCATGATCACCGGGCGGCGACAAGTGACTCTCCACTGGCAAACACCCGGGCTTCGCCGCTCCAATGCATCATTTTGTTATGCCCCATAGTTTTTCCGCGACCGAGCTATTTGCCGTTCTGCACGGGGCGAATTGTAACAGATAGATTTTCGTTCGGAAATTTGACCGCAGCAGTTTCTACGCCATCGAAAGTAATTTCTTTAGCCGTCTTCGACGCCATCTCGGATCCGAGAGGATACTTGCATTCAATACGATAAACGTCACTCCCGGCTTGGCTGAGAAGAAATACGGGCGTAACAGATGCCTCCGTGTCATTGTCAAAGCCCTTTTTCGCCCCCACGGTTGCAGGTGTCAGTGAGAGAGTCAGTTCGCCCGAGTCACCGTCCAGCGCGGTGATGACCATTTCAGCGGCATGTTCGCGCGTGTATTCTGAACTCTTTTCAGCAACAGCATCCTTCTCAGTAGGTTTGGTGGAACTCGGTCCATTGTCCGAACCGTGGTCACATCCGAGCAAGCATGTCGCCACCATTAGTAGCATAAGTCTGAATAAAGCACTTGGTTTCATAACGCAGCTCACCGATCGTCAGAATAATGAATCGTCAATTTTTACGTTACCGTATTCGCAATAAGTCAGAGTATATAGCAGGGAATCTGTGAAATACGGAGATGTTTTACGCTCAGTCGATCGCTTCCCTTAACGATTTCAAGGGGCATAACGTCAGCGTTCACCGGGCCGCCGCGGTAAATGCTCCATTTGAAAACGCGATGTCGGCGGCTCCGCGTTCATGCCATTGTTATGCCAAAACTATTGCTTCGATCACAGTGGTTCAGCTGTCCTTCAAAGACAATGACGGCGTGCCCTTTGATCAAAAGTTCTTGCCCCGTCAACTCAACATCCATGAAGCCGGTTCGAACAGAAGACTGGAACGACTTCATGCTGTTCTTGCCAAGTCTAGCCGACCAGTATTTGGCCAGAAATGTATGTGTTCCACCTGTTACGGGATCCTCGTTGGTTCCACTCCAAGGCCAGAAATATCGTGAATGAAAATCGTAGTCGTCGGTGCTAGAGGCAGCCGTAACAAGAACGCCGTTGATGGAATCATGCGACCGAAGGAGGGCATGAAAATCCGGAGCAAGGCCGGCAAGTTCTGTCGAGTCGGCAATTTCCAGCAATAGAATCCGTGTCTCTTCGTTGAAGGCCGTGTTTTCTACCTCGCGAATGCCGAGAGCGGCCAGCAGTTCTTGCGGTGCATTCGCAGGTTGTGTCTCGTACACAGGAAACCTCATGACGATTTGGCCATTGGACTCTGATACCGGCAAATGGAGATCCTGTGATGTAAAAAAGTTGACCACATTGACGTGCTGCGTCGCCATGACCACTTTGGCCGATGCCAAGGTGGCGTGCCCGCACAGCGGAATTTCCATTTTGGGAGAAAAGTATCTGATCGAAAACGCTTCACCTGAATCGATGGGGTGGATAAATGCCGTTTCAGAAAGGCCAAGTTCTCCGGCAACGTCCAGCATTTGCTCGTCTTCCAATTGCGTTGAGGCGATGCAAACGCCTGCTGGGTTGCCTTTGAACGGAGTATCGGTAAAAGCATCGACGATAAAGGTTTTCATAGACTTCAGGCCAACTTGGAAATGGCGGGCACGCATGCGGCATAACGGCAGGGTTCACCGGGCCGCGGCAAACAAACTAACCATTCAAAAGCCGCGCGGCCCGCGGCTTCGCGTGCATCGTATTGGTACGCCAAGCATGGCGATTAACTTGTGGGGTGTAAGTCCCCTGTACGAATTCGATAGTCTTAAGGTAAGCAGTATACCAACTGTGGCTCCGATCGACAAACAAGTACTAGACGAGGGCAACTGCGTTTTCGAGGGTGGGGAGGAAGCCTGCGAATGTGCCGTTAAGCTGACAGAGAATCGTCGTCAGCCACATTCTCGTCAAAGCTGCGAGGTTGCCAACAGAAACGTGAGACAAGGGCGGTGGGGTGAGGCGAGTGAGCCAATCATCACGAAGCCGTTTTCGAATAGCCGCATCGGTAAATAACGAGCTTGCGCAGCGAAAGTGAATCGTCTTATCCTAGGAAGGCTGGGCCCTATGTCCGGGAGTAGGCTTTATGCCGAAAGCCGGAGTCGAATCGTGAAAGCGAATCGGCGTCTCCAGCTGGCAGCCGAGGCCGCAGTACTGGCCGGTCAAACTCCACTGACCGCAGGAAGGGCCGAACTTTGAAGAACAGGGAGCAGCTACTGCTGAACTTGAACCGAGGAGAACTACCCCGCCCGGGGCTAACCGGTTCGGCGCGCAGTAATCAGCGCGCCCTGAACAGGTCTTCGTCTGATAATGAC
>CALCJM010000002.1 GCA_937967505.1 uncultured Pirellulaceae bacterium
TTCGGGCGCAGGCTCCTGCCCGGCTCCCAATGAATCTTGTGCGAAAGGATTTGCTTTAGGTTTGGCCGTTTCTTCCCGGGCCGGCATCGCGAAGGGGTCCGTCGTCTTGGGGGTTTGCTGCATAAACGGATCGGTCGGGGCCGGTGTCTGCGCGGAGGATAGCGAACCGAAGACTGCGACCAGCAACGCGGCGTTCAGCAAGACCGGTAGAGGCACAATATTTTTCGCGAGGCGAGGTTGAGTTTGAAAGCGACGCATAGAGATTCTCAGGTGGCGGCAAATGGGTCATATGCAAATAGAATTTTTCGTGAACGTCAGTCGATTGACAATTCGGAAACGTGGGCGGGCAGCGGCTCTTTTCTGCAACGAAGCCAAGGTGTGCAAATGGCAACTGCACACCGGCTTTTTGAGAGCTGGAAATGCTCCCCATTTATTGTATTCACAATGTATCCAAATTTATCGTGGCTTGCAAAATACCGGGAAAATCAGATGATTTAGCTGACCGTTGCGGTTGAGGCCGGGCAATTCAAGCCCAGATGATCGCTACAGGCAGAAAATCCTGCCAGTTCGTAGTTTGAAAGCCAACCTCGGGCCACGTTAATTGCATTTTAACCGTTCCCGGGTAAAATCCCGTTTCGGGTTTGTCGTGCCCTACTTCCGACATTCACGAAATGATGGCATCAAAATCTTTGAAGCCGCATACCAGGAATTTATCACAGGATAGAGTTTTGAAATCTGCGTTCGTTGATTCGTCTCAATTTGACCATAACAAAGTCGTCATTGACAAAGAGGCCATTGGCAAGATTAACCCCCACCGGTTTGAGTTAGCTTTGCTGGACGGTATTTTGTTGATGAGTCACGATTACGCGGTCGGCTTCAAAGATATTCAGGAAGATGCCTTTTGGGTTCGTGGACACTTTCCCGACAAACCCATCATGCCCGGTGTGCTGGTCTGTGAGTGCGCAGCCCAGTTGTCCTGTTATTTTGCCATGGACAACAAAATGGTCGATAACGGCGGCTACGTTGGACTCGGTGGGCTCGAAAGCGTTCGGTTTCGTGGCCCAGTTGTGCCCGGCGATCGCCTGATCGTAATGCTCAGACGCGGCAAGGTCAGAAAGAACGCAATGTTTACCGCTGACTTTCAAGGGTGGGTCGATGATACTCTGGTCGTGGACGGGCTGATTAAAGGTATCGTCCTGAACGGCTAATCCCGGAAACACCGGAAACAGAGATCGCCAGAGGCGTAATCGACACTGCCGAAACATCGACGCGGTCAAGACAAACCCCTTGGAGGGTTAGAGAGGTTAGTCTCCTTCGTCTCCAAGGGGTTCTGGTATTGGGGGGCTGATATTGTTGGACTCTGATATTTTATCGTCCCGAGTTTTATCTTCCGGTTGGCCCCATCGCGTCCATCATAGGGCCTCCCATTCCGAAGGGTGACATCGCGTCTACCTTCTTTTTTCGTTTACCATATTCCGCTTTCTCATCTGGTAACCTGAGAGCGTGTCGAGCCTCCGTGCGTTGCTCAATGTCATTGGTGACAATGAACTGCCCGTCGGGTCGCATCACTAAAGACTCCCCTGGCAGGGAATACTGCGTAGGATCATTTCGTGGCAACCCCAGTCGATCGCCCCCCATCACATCGATCAAAGTGGACTCGGTTTTAAAGTCGCCTTTTTCAAGAAAATGAACCGACATCGCGACCGGATGGAGAATCGTGACAGGTTCAGCGAAATTCATCAGGTCACCGATCGAAAATTCTTTCTTGCCGGCCATATCAAATCTGCCCTTGCCCAAATCCGGGTTTTCTATCTCGGCAATCATTGCCACCTTCGGTTCTTCGATTGGGACCTCTGTGTCGCCAATACCGACCGTTCGCGGGGGATCGACAGACTCCGCATAGAACTTGGGTTCGGTCCCTCCTACAGTGACGGATACCGGTTCGCTCCATTTGGTTGGCCGTGCAAACCGCAAATACTCGAAACCTTTTGGAACCATCACTTCTGTTGGCATGTCCTGACCATCATAGAATTCAGACACGAAGAAAATCGGATCTCCGTTTTCGTCTTCCTCCTCACGTGCCAATTTTAATCTGTCGCGCACCTGCTGGTCCTGCATCGTGAAATTAATATCTGTCTTTACCAGTGGCTTCTCTTTATCTTTTCCTCTTCCCATGCCCCCCATCATCATCGGGTCCATGTCCGACATATCGGGTATCTCGGCCATTCCACCTCTGGTCGCTTCGGGATCAGTGGTGTTGGGGTCAGCTAACCAGAGCCTGACGCGGTATTCGTACTTTGTGGTTTTAACCGGGGCAACCCGCATGTCAAAAAACCTGACCGCCTTGTAGTCGCTTTCGGGCTCCATTGTCGGATCGGTCAATTTTGCATATTCCGTCATGTCACTACTGCTGCGACCGTCACCCCGCATTCCAAACATTGACCCCATCATCATTCCAGGGTCCATCATTCCTGCTCCCATCATGTCCGCTCCGGGCCCCATGTCCATCATCATTCCCATCGATCCCCCTTGGACCAGCGTGCCTTTTTGCCGACGCCCCCCCCGGTTGAATCGTGAATCGTACGCACCTTCCTCATCTTCCTTGGACTTGATCCCGGACAGCGCATTTAAAGCATCCGATGTCTTCTCTTCTTTCTCCACTTTCTTGAACACGCGCGGTTGTAGTTTGGAGTGCAAGACAAAATCTCTATAATCAACCCCCAGCATGGCCGGGATCGCATTGGTAAGGTTCCGATCAAAGTTCCAAGGTCCAACAACCTCGGGCCCCGAGACAAAACTTCCCGGGTTTAATTCGGCCTGATCAAAATTTATCCACTCGGAAACGTCTTTCCATTCTGTTGGTTTGCCATCGGCACCGATGGTTCGTTTTTCAACCTGTAGAAATTCATATCGCGGCAAGTCACGTTTCGGATACCACGCGACGCTATTGGAGAGCACTTGCTCCTGCTCTTTCCAAAGTTTGCGGTGCTCAACAAGCCCATTGACCACCACCACATTACGCTTCAGGGCCATTGTGTTGGAAGGCGAAATACCGATACGGCCCGGACGCAGCGCTCCGGCAACGGCTTCCTGAACTCCGGGGACCCCACTCCAGGCATCGACCTCTGCCGTCTCCTGAGGGTCTTTGTTTTTGTCTTTTTTCTTTTTCTTTTTCTTCTTTCTTGCTCCCGGCCCCTCCATGTCCATGCCCATCATGGACGCCATGTCCATTTCCATTTGTTCGTTCTGCATCATCTGCATCTCCATCATGGAAGACATGCTGTTCTCCTCTTCATCAGGATCAACCTGTCGCTTGGCAACAGGCAGTTGCAGCAACTGATCCAGTTCGGTCTGATTTTCCTGCTTCACTGCGACAGTTGCACGAATGACGTGAGCCTCCATCTCACCGACCACGGGTAGCGGAGGATCAGTTCGCAACTGCAGCATCTTGGGGATCATTGACAGGCCGGCAATCTTGTAGTTTGACGAATCCACCGGTTCGCTGGCATTGGCAATTCTTTCAGGTATGCCTGTATCTCCCTTTCGATATTCTTCAATCAACTCCCAATTCGAAGCCTTCGTAATAAATGAAGACGCCTTTTCAGACTCAGAGACAAGGCTGTCGGGGGACTCGTCGTACTTTTCGGCGTTAAATCCAAGCCAGAAGAACAGCGCCAGCAATATGAAGGAGATGCCGAAAATGACTTTCTCAACGTTGTAAAGCAGAAAATTCTTGATGGATGGACCATCGATCTTTGGAAATTTCATTTGAACCTACCAGCGAGCTTAAAAAAAAGCCGTAAAGAATTGTGTACCCGTGAAAGCAGTAGCAAGCATTTTGTTTTACAGTTCGCGTACTGCGACGGCATCCAAACCTGCGTCACCAGAATCCTCGTTCTCTCCTTCCACAGGCAGTCCAATTGCCTCTCGGAGAAATCTCTCGCGAACCGGGTTATAAATTTTAACCACACCGTAAAACTCGACATCCACATCGTAACTTAAACGAGTTTCTACAGCGGACGGCTCTAGCGCCTTGAGTTGTTGAGCCTCAGGCCCCATATTCATCCCCCCATCCATCATGGCGGACATGGCTGCCATCGCCGCCAAATCCTCGCCCATCATGGCCTCCATCCCTGCCCCACCAAACATTCCTTCAATACTCGCAGCAGATTTATTTTCCGTCTTGCCGCCCCGGGCAACAATAGGATTCAGTTCATCATCACGATTAATGCGAAGCTGAAGCACTTCGAACTCAAACGGAGAATTCGCACAGAGGGCCAAAAATGCGTTGATCTTACGTTCGTCCATCTTGACCGACAGACGAAAAGGAACACGTTTGGTGACGACTAACTCCAAATTTGTCTCAGGAAGGGCATCGCCTCCGACTGCATTTCGAACATCGACAGCGTTAATCGGTTCGAGATTCACATTTACGTAACGCCCATGGAATGGGCTTTCGTCTGCGTTGATATCGAATTCCACGGGGCCAGTTTCTCCAACATCTCCGAATCCAGGGTCAAAAGAACTCACCTCCGAGAAATCAGTTACATTTTCGTTTTCGGTAATCATCTTGGCTCCACCAAGCCGCGAATCTGCCTCCATAATCACGCCAAGATCGGCTCTGGCTTCTCTTCCGAAAGCAATATGGTGAATGTCCTTGATTACCGCCAAATCGTTGGTGGTTGCATTACCATTGATCTGCCTGATGAGGTCGAACATTGCCTCGAGGAACCAAACATCCTGCTGTACCATATGGACTTGCAACAGCGTCGGATCGACTGATGCTTTGGCATTATCGTCCCAGTTTTGAAATTCGGTTAGCAGCGATCTCCACAAGTCCTGATTGGCCTTATCCCAAATCACAGCGTATTTATTACGTTCGGTGTCAATTTCCATTCCTCCCATGAATCCACCTTGCGGAATTCCGCCACCCAAGAATCCTCCGGCACCGAATTCCTCCCGCTCCCGTTCTTTTGCCTCTCTTCGCAGTTCGGCCTCAATGCGTTCTTCGTCGTACTCCCAGTTCGCACGCACATGCCGGGCGATCTGCGAGACTTTTTTCGGAATTTGCTGACGAAACATCTTCAGGTACTTCTCATTCTGCGTTCCGAAATGCTCACCGTTGGTCAGTAGCTCAGGAGCCTTGCTGTTTGCCAGAAACTGGTAAGTATCTTCCCCCAAAAGTTCTTTGGAAAACTGCATCAGTGGTTCCTGACGCTCACGCTTGATCTTCCACGCTTTGACTACCGCATCCGCAGTTGCCTCCAACTGCTCAAGCATTTTCTCTTCAGTGGTAGAATTGGGGTGGGCAACAACTTTTTCGGCTGCACCATCTTCAACCGTTACCGCAGCAACTTTCTTGATGCTTTTGATCTTACTAAAGCTACTGGTGTACTCGCGAATCTGTTTTGACTTGGCTTCCTGCATACTCGATGAGGCAAGGTACCAGCCCACCAGCATCAGGATCGAAAGTAAGCTGGAACCAATCCAGAACTTGTTTCGCTTCATCCAACCAATAATCGGTGCCAATTTGTCCATGGGAATTGCCTGTAAGTAAAAACGTTTGATTCTGTTGAACTAAATCCCGGCCATCCATCGTGGCATAGATTGCGACGGACTGCCATTTACTGCATCTCTGTAGCCAAAAATTACGCCTACTCCAGCGTTTCGCCCAGGGCAGCATCGCCATCAGCACCGGCAGCCGCCGCTGCCGCTTGGGCCGCTTCTTCCCGGGCCTCTCTTTCTATTCTCTCTTCACGAGCCTGTTTTCGCTCTGCAGGAGACCGGGGCTCCCACGCCATCTGAACGACGAACGTAAACAATCTGGCACTGAAACTGGTCTCGCCATCGGCCAGCCGTTTTTGGGTTCCTCCCATGCCCATCATGCCGCCCATGCCAACCATCGAGGCCTCCATATCCATCATCCCGCCCCCAAAAGCACTGTTCAGGGCCTCCCGCGCTTTGGCAGGGTCAAATTCAATAAACTTCTCTGTCGTTTTGTCGTCCGCACGAACGACCGTCGGAAAAGTCACACCCAAGTCGGAAAACTTGTATGTGCCATCGGGCAAGGTTACCTCGCCATCGCTCAAATTCTTAAGCAGCGTTGATCGCACAAAATCAAGATCGGAAAGTACTGACGTGTCACCAACGAAATTGTGAAAATGATGTGCCTGAAGTTCAATCACCCATCCAGAACGGCCGGACAATTCACTGACCGGGGCATCCTCGCTCCCACTGTCTTCAACCATTTCCCCGCCGTCATCAACCACGTTGATTTCATCAACGGTCTCGGACTTTTGAAAGTCGTAGATTGGTTTTACTTCCGACAACCATCCCCCAAGATCTTTGTGGTACAACGATTCGAGGTGATCAATATAAATTTCTTTCCGCCCTGCGAACGGAAGCTCTGCCGGATTGACCGAAGAAACCCCCTGCTTTCTCAATTCTTCGATTGCCGGATCTTTCGGCAACGCCTGATAGATGGCTGAATACAGTTCCATCCATTGGGTTTTCCGGTCTGAAGCAGCCGAAAGCTCCTTCCCCAACAGGTTCAGTTTCCCAAGACTGGCTTTTTGTTCATCATCGACAGCGATTGCAGCCTTGCTCTTTGTGGTTGCCTTCTTTGCTGAGGAGACTGCTTGCTTCCAGCTGGCGTTGTTGGTTCCCTTGTAGTCTGGATCGACTGTCCACAATGAGTTGTGCTCAAAATAAAGCCCTAGGACGCACCCCAACATCAACGCGCCAACCGAGGCCAAAATCCATGGTTTCTTGGCACGAATAATTCGTTCGATCACCAATTCATTTGGCAACAGATTCGTTTTTAACTGGGACTGCTGAAGTCCCTGAAGGCACAGGCCATAACAGGGTGCGAATGACAACAGATTTTCATCGAATGACTTCTGGCCGGAAATCGCGGTGCCGCCAAGTTTCCGATACTCCTCGATTTTACGAACGTCAATCTCCAGTTGCTTGTTCAGATACTGCCGCAAACCGGGCAGCTTTGCGGCGTTGCCCATCAGCACCACTTCCGAGATGTCGGCTGATTTATCCATGCCACGAAAAAATGTCAGGCTACGCTGGACTTCGTTTACAAGGTCATTAAACACCGGCCGCATCGCTTGGAACACCTCTTTGGGGTTCTCGGCCATTCGCGCGTTGCGCTTCAAATGCTCGGCTTTGGCCTGCGTCAGTTTCATTTCACGCGCGAGCTGTTTGGTGAAGTGACTTCCTCCGATTGGAATATTACGCAGCCACAGTTTGATACCGTTGGTGACGATCAAATCCGTGGTGTCGGTTCCCATCGAAATCACGACGAAAGACGGTGGTGGATCTTCAGGGTCGAAAGATGCCGGATCAGGCAACACATCAATCACGTCCTTGCAAACCACATTGAAAATTGCCAGAGGCGAAAGCTGGACGAAATCTACCTCGATGTCAGCATCGTTAAAGGGACTCAACGCACGGTAAACGGCCTCCCGCTTCATCGCAAAAATACCGACCTCCGCGTCAATCGTACGGCCGTCTTCGATCGTGCCGCCCAACTGCTGCCAATCCCAAATCACATCCTCGATCGGAAACGGAATCTGCTGCGTCACCTCGTATTTGACCAGATCCGGCAATTTTCGCGCTTCGGCCGGTGGTGGCTTGAAAAACCGCGATAGGCCCGCCTGACCGGGAACGCTAACTGCGACTTTGTCTCTGACTACGGAATTCCGTGACAAAAATTGCTTTATCGCTTCGCGAATCAGCTCCTCAGGCTCCGCATCGGCCTGACTGAGAATTTTTGGATATTCTATATAATCATACTTGTCCGCAACGATGCTCTCGCCGTCGGGTCCCAACGTACACCGGAGTGCTTTCAAGGAACATTGACCAATGTCGATTCCCCACACTGCGTTGGTCTTTGCCATTATCTATGCCTGTTGCGAAAGTTAAATATAAAGCTGAATATATATACGTACGGGTAACAAGAAACCGACTAACGACAATGATAACGTCGCTATTGGCTTGATATCGACCATAAGGGTTATCGGGGGCCGCCGAGGGCCGTGAGAACGATTTTAGCGGCCTCTAGCCCGCCCTCAGTCTACTTCAGTGCTGCCTTGGGCAGCTTTCCCGTCCAATTGTGCCAACTTAACTACAGGTAGCAAACCCCACGTTATAAAATAGTGACGGTTTACCTCGATTGTCAAATTTTTACCGGGTTTCAGCGGGTTTCAGCCATAAACTGCCACGCTATCCGGTTCAACTGTAACGAGACACGTGGCCCGTCATCAACCCAATACTCAAAAATAGCGAACAGCCGTCTTAATCAATGCTGACTTAATCAATGTTGAATAAGTGGGCCAAATATTTACATCTTCGACGATCTCGCGAATTGAAAGTTCCGGCAAAGTTTTCGACCATGAAAAAAATCTCGCGTGTGATCAATCTTCTGCCTTGCCTAAATCTTGACGATTTCCCCACCCATCATCGCGACGAGGATGCCGAAAGTTTGTTGGCCAATTGGACCGCCGCATGGCATCCGCAACTGATCGCTGCCTCCGGTAGTCGGCCACTGTGGTGCAGCACCGATCAAACAGCAAACCCTTCCCCCGAACATCCCGACACACACCCGCACGATGATTTTCCGAGCGCAGAAGTGGATCCCTACTTTGCAGATCTCCACTCCGGCGATCTCTCCGAAGATGAGAGTCAGGCAAACGTTCACAACTCACCTCACGCACAAACCTCCTATGACGGCAGCCCGTTTTCTCTCAGTTCCCCCACAACCGGCAACACAGCAGGAACCGGCCCCCCCCCTTTATGGCGGGACAGCGTACTCCTGATCCCGACGATCGCGACTTCGTCTCTGGCCGAAGGATTTGGGGCAACCGCAGCACCATTTGCCGCCGCAATGGTTGCCGCTCAAACGGATCGCACACAGATCATCGCCATCCTGAGCGAAAAACTGAAACTCCGAACCGATGACTTGATGGAGAAATGGGCGGACGAGTTCTACGCTTTGGGTTATGCATGGCTTCAGGTGCAATTGCTGACACGCAAAATTCGCTACTCGTCAAATCTTGATCAAATCCGTTTCGACAACGCACTGATCAAGGCGGCCCAAGCCGTCTCTGCAGGAGAGGAAGACCAAGCAAACTCTCAATTGACCGCGTGTTACGACACGCTGATGGAAGAAAAGAACAACTACTACCCGGTCAAACCGGACCTGATTGATCTGGTGCTGACCACCCCCAAGACGCTGGGAAAATCGTTTCAGGCCGAAGTTCGGCAATCTCATTGCGGAAATTATCTGATGACGGGCGAAGTGATCCATTGTCTGGCAGAAGACGATGTCGCAACAACCGGGCACTTGCGTCAGCGATTGGTCAGCAAAACTGCTTCACTGGTCGGCGGGAACCATTTCGAACTGCCGACGCCGCTGCTCTCTCGCGAGACGACGCTGCGTCAAATCGCTTCCGGGGCGGCAGCAGCCAAGGAGTTTCTGGGGACTGAGCCTCAGGTATTTCTCCGTCGCCGCGCTGGATTAACCAACGATCTGCCATTGCTACTGGAGCAACTCAACTTCCGCGGAGCAATGCACTTGTCGCTTGATCGCGGTCGTGTGCCTCACAGTTCCGAGGGAACCCTACAGTGGTCGGGACCAGGTGACAGCCTGATCATGGCCAAGTCCGAAGCGCCTTTGGATGCATCCAAGGCGGAAACATTTGTCGATTTTTCTGTCAAGTTCGGACGACAGATTGATTCGGCCCATTCCGCCACGATGCTGTTGGTCCACTGGCCCGGAAAGAGCCATCGGGCGCTTCAGGATTTGATACGCGTCGCGTCCCGTTCGCCCGTATTGGGTACGTTCCAAACCCTGGACGATCATTTTGATCAAATTTATGACCCGGGATACGGCGACCGATTCTTACCAGACGAGTATCGCCCCGGGTATTTGGCCGAAGCCGCGCGCGGTAACTCGCCAGCACCCCTCTCATCGGTCGCGCAATACTGGCAGCGCACTTTCCGGTTGTTGTCAGCCGGCCACCTAAACACCCTGATCGCACTAATAGGCAAAACACGTCATGCAGCCACCCTTTCAATGGCATCAGCATGTGAGAGTTTTGCCAAACGAATCAGACAGATTCAGGATGACGTTGATCGCGATACACACCGTTGGCAAGCCCCTTCACCGGTGACCGACAGCGCAATTACGGCACTGGAAAATGACTTGCTGGAATTACTTACACAGACCTGCACCAACGGAGCCTCCGGTGCGCCCCACCATCGCGCATCGGGAGCAACCAACGCATCCGGCCCCTCCGTAGCCGCATTGGTCAATCCGCTGGGATTCAGACGACGACTCTCTGCCACCGTCGATTCTCCACCGTCCAATCATTCCGCCGTCAGCTTTTCCCATCAACCGTGGCAGTTAGGGGCAGCCACGTCGAAAAAAAATGAGCGTCGTTGGCTGATGGACGTAGACAGTCATTCCTTGGCGCACGTCGAACAGCATCCCGAGGCTTCGATTTCCGACGCGCGAAAAGAGCCCGATGTGCTGATTGGAGACAAGCTTCAAAACGAGTTCTTCGCGGCTACCATCGACTCGAAAACCGGCGGCCTGAGAAGTATTCAGTTCCACGGCAAACGCGGCAATCGCGCGGGGCAAAGAATTGTCTACCATGACGCCCTCAGGCCCGGTGTCATCAGCCAGATGATTTGCAGAAACTTCACACCAAACGCGCTGTCGAAAACCTGTGGCCAGATTACAACCTCCGGCGTCATCCTGATAGAAGGGAAAGAGGTCGCGGACTTCCGACAAGTCTTCCGACTTTCGCGTGGGGATCGTGTTCTGGAAGTCGAAATCGAACTGAGCCCAAAGATCACATTGCCTACAGCAGAGACATCGTGGTTTGCCAGCCAACTGGCATGGCAAGATGAATCCTGTTCGATTAGTGCCGCCTGTCAAATGGCGCGATATGAAACTGTTGATCCGGTTATTCAATCGCCCACTTTCGTAGAAATTTCAACTTCGGAATATCGCCTGACTCTACTGGCCGGTGGCCTGCCGTACCATCGCCGCACAGCGCGATGCAGACTGGACACGCTGCTGCTGGTGGCTGGAGAACAGAATCGAAGGTTTAGAATAGGCATCGGGATCGATATCAGTCACGCGGTCAGAACGGCCATCCATTTCAACTCCCCCGTTTATCGGATCGAAAACACGTTTCCGGCAGCTGGCGAAAATCCCCGTGGTATCGATGGAAAATGTCAGCTTCACTTGGACTGCAAGAATATTGTTTCGACCTACTCCGAACCGGTGTTTTCCGGGGAAAGGCTGACGGCGGTCCGACTGCGACTTCAGGAGACCGAGGGCCGATCGGGACGTTTACATATTTCCACACCGCACCAAATCGAGAAAGTGGTTCGACAAAACTTACTGGGTCAAGATGACACAGAACTCACGCTCGATGAGAGTGCTCATCGAGTCGGCATTGATTTCTGCAACCACGACTTTTTTCAGATCCAGTTGACATTTGCAACCGACTCTTGAAGACATCCACAGTTGAATTGTCGCTGCGGCATGTTGAACTGACAATGGACTACCTGTTAGATTAGATGTACGCACCGGCAAGTGCCCAACATGGTGCTTGCGACCACACGGAGATATTTTTTAGTTGTTCCCAATCGTTTTCCAATTGTTCCCCAGTCGTTTTAAATCGGAGCCAGTCATGACACGTTATCTTTTCCCAGTTTTTTTGAGTGTGATCGCCCTGTTGTCGGTCACACAGTCGTTAGCAGCCAAACCAGTCTCTCCCAAACCAGTGCCACACTGCCAGGTTCCCTGTGGAATCTACACTGACCAGTTGCGATTCGAAAGCATGCTGGAAGACACTCGCACGATCGCAAAATCGATTGGTGCCATCAATGAATTCGCCGACAGCATGGGCAACGGCAAGACATCCGGCACCGCCCTCAACCAGGTTAATCGCTGGATTACCACGAAAGAGGATCACGCCAGTCACATTCAGGAGGTCATGGCATCCTACTTTTTTGCTCAACGCATCAAGTCAGACCACAAAGATTACACGGGGCAACTTGCATCGGCCCACCGTGTCATCGTGGCCGCGATGAAAGCCAAACAGGCCGCTGACCCGGTAACCGCAGAGGCGCTGAAGACAGCGATTTTGGACTTCTATCGCGCCTATGAGGGGAAAGAGCCCGATTTCCATGAGGGCGAATAGCTTCCTTAATTAGGGAACTGGACCGCTGTTTTTCGATTCGAGAGTTCTGTTGCAAATTAATTGGTCTCCACCAAGGAAGCACTCGAGGCAGTGGCTGGTACTTTTTTGTACCAGCCATTTTTGTATTTTGATCCGGGCAGGCTGGGCGATGGTTAAACCGTTCATACTGTGTTTCTATGCAAGCATCGAAAAAGCACAACGTGGCTACGCTCGCCAGAGCGTGGAAGCACTGGGGAGATGTTCCCAAACCCATCCACCGTCTGGCGACGGTAGCTACATTTTTATAAGCCTTCAAAAACACGTGCAAGCACCGGAAAAGTATAACGTGGCTACGCTCGCCAGAGCGTGGAAGCACTGGGCACGGACCAGTCGCTTCCCGGGAGCTCAGAGAACGAGAGGAGCGTTGGAACCACCGAGCGCCGACGGTAGCTGACGGCAGCTGACGGTAGCCGACGGTGGCCGAATGGGCCCTGAGTGGGTTGGGTCGACTTTGGTTCCGGCTTGGGTTCCAATGAGAGCACACACGTTTTCCGGAGGAACCTATCTATGCGATCGTTTGTTCTCGTTGCCATCAGCTTGTCGCCTGCAGTCGCTCAGGATACGGAGATGCAATGGTTTGATGCGGCAAAGCTGACCGTCGAAGGGCAGGGGTGGCAGGAAACGAAAACTCCGTTTGACCGGTTTCCTGCAAAGGCGGAAGGTCTTGTTCGGCCGGCAGTCTGGTCGTTGAGCCAAAACTCGGCCGGCATCTGCGTTCGTTTTCAAAGTGACGCGACTGAAATTCACGCCAGTTGGAACCTAAGGTCGGCCAGGTTAGAGATGCGGCACATGCCGGCGACGGGAGTGAGCGGGCTGGACCTTTACGCTCGCGACACGAAAGGCAAATGGCGCTGGGTCGCCAACGGTCGGCCGTCGCAGCAGGAGAATCAGTTGAAGCTGGTTAGTGGCCTGTCCGCTGAAATGCGTGAGTACATGTTGTACTTCCCGCTGTACAACGGAGTCACAAGTGCGAAAGTGGGTGTTCCTGCTGCGGCAAAGTTAGAACCGGGTCAGCCGCGAGTGGCCGCCGCCAGCAAGCCGATTGTGTTTTACGGGACATCGATTACGCAGGGTGGCTGTGCATCGCGACCGGGGATGGTCCACACGGCAATCCTTGGTCGCTGGCTGGATTGGTCTGTCATTAATCTTGGCTTCTCCGGGAATGGTCGGATGGAGGCGGAAGTTGGCAAACTTATGGCCGAAATCGACGCGTCGTTTTATGTCATTGATTGCCTGCCAAACATCAGTGCGGCTCAGGTG
>CALCJM010000003.1 GCA_937967505.1 uncultured Pirellulaceae bacterium
TGGGGAGATGTTTCCACTGCCATCCACCGTCTGGCGACGGTAGCTACGTTTTTTCTGCGCGTTTAAAAACGTGTGCCATTGCTGGGGCAACTTGTCGTGGCTACGCTCGCCAGAGCGTGGAGGCACTGGGGAGATGTTTCCACTGCCATCCACCGTCTGGCGACGGTAGCCACGTTTTTTCTGCGCGTTTAAAAACGTGTGCCATTGCTGGGGCAGCTTGTCGTGGCTACGCTCGCCAGAGCGTGGAAGCACTGGGGAGATGGCTCCGAGAAATCAAACAAAACCTGGAAAATAAACCACCCGTCAACAATCGTACAATCGTGATAGGGAATGTTTACTGGCTGCGTCTGAAGGATCTTCTTGATGATCTCGATTGCTAAGTGCCGGGAGAAGCCAATTCTCAGGCTGCTACTTTTGTTCGACCTCGTCTCTAACCGAGAGTTCCAGAATGCGGAGGCGATTTTGCTTAATCGGCTGTCCTTCAAAAAAGACAGGCGCTCTCTTGCGATCCGGGCTGTGGAATCCCGTTGCCACGAAGTGCGCGTCTCTGGTTTGATCTGGCTCAAGCGACACGTGGTCGATTAGTCTCACATTGCCAGTGTTCCACTTGAACATGGCTTGGTTTGGATCACCCATTCGCAAGATCTTCCCGTTGCGGTCGCAGATATGAAGAAAGCGGTTTTCACGCCGCCCCTCCCGCAGCTCCCAGACCATTTTCAGGATCCAGGAACCGTCTGGGTTGT
Organism: uncultured Pirellulaceae bacterium; assembly: GCA_937967505.1. Lineage (GTDB taxonomy): Bacteria > Planctomycetota > Planctomycetia > Pirellulales > Pirellulaceae > Mariniblastus. The sequence goes on from CALCJM010000003.1 coordinate 744, forward strand.
GCGACCTTTCCAGCCCCAACAAAATCGCATCCTGGTCGAACCTGACATCTTTAAATTCTTGGGGAGAGGCTGCGATAATTGCGTTTTGGGCTGCTGTGTCAAAATAGTTCATTCTCCCCATATTGATCGAACTGACGCCGGCGCAACCAAGCAATGCAGCGAGACTGGTCAGGCCAAGCCATCGGAGCGCGGAGGTTGATCGGGTTTTGGTCGTTTCGGTTGGCCGTTTCGTTCTCCCTTTCAGTTTCAACAACATCGACCGACAGGGGAGTTCGACCCAATGGTGCAGCAGCATCGCAGCGGCCAGCGCGGACAACAAACAGCCCGCAATCATCCAAAGCCACGAGAGACTCAATTCATTCTGCTGATACTTTGAAACCCAGGTCAGGATTGGCAGATGAATCAGGTAAAATGCATAACTGATCTCCCCCAGATACTCCAACGGACGCCAGGAAAGAACGCGCGTCAAGCCTCCCCTAGATGATGCAAAAATATAAATCAGGGCAGCGAAGAGTGGGGCTGGCCCGTCGATCCGGATCCATTTCGCCAGCGCGCTGCCGGAGTCGGTGAACATGCCAAATCCCAAATAACACATCCAATAATACCCTGCACAGAGTGCCACAGCGGTGCATTGCGCGAGAGTGCCAAAGGTCAATCGCGAGGCGGCGGGACGGGATTGCGATCTGACGAATAGTGCGCCGGCCAACATGCCGGTCAGGAAATCGTACAGTCGAAAGATGGGGTTCGCCCGAATCAGGAAGGTTTGACTCTCCTGCGAAAATCCCGGCAGGTCCTGAAAAGTCAGCACGGCAATCGCGGTTGCGGTCAGGAGACAAATGGCGATTAGCTTACGTGTGATCGATTTCACCCCCCCGGCCAGCAGTAGCGGGAACATCAGGTAAAAGAACGCTTCTACCGACAGGCTCCAGGACGGGCCGTTGATACAGAACACCCAGCGGTCAATCGGCACCCATGATTGAAGTAGGACGGTGTTGAGAACCAACTGCCACCCACCGTAGGGGCGCGCAATCTGTATCGACAATGAATAAATAAAGGTCAGGAAAATTGCAGCGGTTGCCAGATGCAGTGGCCAGACGCGCGCGACTCGTTTGATGTAGAACGCGCGTGTCGAAAACTCCCGGCCGATGTAGACGTAGGTCAGAATGAACCCCGACAGCACAAAAAAGAACCCCACACCGGCAAAGCCGAGTGTGTGAGGGTTGAATGTGGCTTCGTCGAACGCTCCGGGAAGGTGACTGACAAAGACCAAAAGTGCCGCACAAAAGCGCAGGCCCGTAAGTGATTTGATGCTGTTGCGTGTGCTGGAATCACTCATGAGGTGCCTTCGGATAGATCGTGGTAAGCCCGGCATTTGCTGGTGAAAAATGACAGACCATGGAACGCAGTTTGGATATTCCCAGTCTTGCAACCGGGTAGCAAGTCCAAATTATTCTTGATAAAACTGGGCTTTTTCCCGTGTAAATCGCCGCTTGTTGGCTGGCACATTTCTGTTTTGGAGTATCAATGAGGCGACGACTGTGGGGGATCTTGTGGCCAATATGGCTTGCCTGTTTAATCGGCATCTTGCACAGCATTCCGGGTCGCATGGCCCATGGTGGCCAACCGCCCAACATTGTGTTGATCGTAGCGGACGATCTGGGGTACGGCGAGTTAGGCTGCTACGGGCAAACGCAAATACAGACGCCTCACATTGACCGAATGGCAGCTGAGGGGATGCGTTTCACGGATTTTTATGCGGGATGTACGGTCTGCGCTCCGTCCAGGTCAGTCATGATGACCGGTCAGCATATGGGGCACACGTGGGTGCGTGGCAATGCGCGGGATGACCTTCGTCATCAGTCGCTCAGGGACGAGGATGTCACCATCGCCGAAGTCCTGAAATCCGGCGGATACAGAACAGGGATCTGTGGCAAATGGGGGCTTGGAGAGTTTATGGGGACCGACCGTTCCTGTCCGGGCATCCCCAACCGTCAGGGGTTTGATTTTTTCTTTGGCTATTTAAGCCAACACCATGCGCACAATTACTACCCTGAGTTTTTGTGGCGCAACCTCGATCAGGTGCCGCTTAAAAACCGGGTCATTGCCTCCCGGTATCAGCATCCTCAATGGCCGTTTCGGGCGGGGCACTCCGGCAATCGGGCTGAGTATAGTCACGACCTGATTATGCAGGAGGCGACAAAATTCATCCGCCGGAACAATCGGGGACCGTTTCTGCTCTATCTGCCGGTCACGATTCCGCATGCCAACAATGAAGGAACCAGGGCAACGGGAAACGGTCTGGAAATCCCCAGCCTGGGAATTTACAAGGACAAAGACTGGTCTCCTCAGAACAAGAGCCAGGCGGCCATGATCACTTATCTGGACCGGGGGGTTGGTGAGATTCTCGCGCTGTTGAAATCTCTCAAGATCGACGACAACACCATCGTCATCTTTACCAGTGACAACGGCCACCACAACGAGGGTGCACATTGCCCCGAATTTTTTGACGCCAATGGTCCGTTACGAGGTGCCAAGCGTGATCTGTACGAAGGTGGAATTCGTGTGCCGATGATTGTACGGTGGCCCGGGAAGGTTGCGGCAGGCGTAACGACCGACCATGTCAGTTACAGCGGCGACTTGATGGCGACTCTGGGGGAAATCGCCGAACAAAAACTCCCTGCCAAGATTGATTCTGTCAGTTTCGCCCCGACGCTGTCAGGTCAGGAGCAACTTCAGCAGCATGAGTACTTATACTGGGAATTCTACGAACAGGGCAGTGCTCAGGCGGCCAGGATTGGCGATTGGAAGGCTGTCCGCCGGCCGATGCTCAGTGGGCCGGTCGAGGTTTACGATTTGAAAAACGATGTTGGTGAAACCACTGATCTGGCGGCCCAACAGCCGGATCTGGTCGCACGATTTGAACGGTTGTTCTCGGAGGCGCATCGGCCTCACCCGAACTGGTCGCCCGTGGGGACCCGACAAGAATCATCCGCAGATCGAAAATACGACAGACGCGCACTTACATTTACCAAAATAGAGGCGCGTGAATTTCTGATGGGGGCGAATCCCGGTCCCGACGTGTTTAAAAAGGGACGCGCTGATCGCTATGAAGGGCCTGACTGGGACGAGGGGCCTGTACACCGGGTGAAATTGACCCGTTCATTCTCCTTTGGCAACCGACAAATTTCAGCGGCCGAGTTTCTTTTGTTTCTGCCAAGCTATAAGGAAAGGGTCCGGTCGCGCGGAGAGATTTGGCACCCGGACGGTCCCGCAGTGCTGGTGTCCTGGAACGAGGCGCGGGCTTACTGCCGCTGGAGAAGTCAAAAGGACAATGCTCATTATCGTCTGCCCACGGAGGCTGAGTGGGAATTGGCGGCCAGAAACCGCACCGCGTTTCAGATCGAAGATGTGGCCGACGGCGTTCAGGAATGGTGCGCCGATTGGTGGGCACCCTATCCGTCAGACTATGAAAACCGGGTCGCGGTCGATCCCGGCGGGCCCGAGACCGGAATGGTTCGAATCGTGCGTGATGGTGGGGGTGGCAGCCTCGAAGACCGGCGGAAGAACACCGGAGATGCGCACCTCAACCGGCAGCGTACCAGAGCACCAATCGATTTTCGCGTCACCGATCGCTCCGGGACCGTCGCGGATGACCGCAGGAGGAATCTCGGATTCCGCATGGTCAGCGTTGATAATCCCGCAGTTGTCGAACAGGTTGCCGGGAAACCAAGCACCGACACTGACGGTAGCTTGAAGCACATGGCGCTACAGGGAGAGCCGTTTCAAAATGTGCAGTTGCAGGCCCTTCAGTGGGAGCAGCCTAAGGATTCTGACGCGCCCGTATTTTGGGGTGGTGTGGAATTTATGGCTCAACCATCCGCTGCCGCCACATTGCCGTACTGGGGGCGCCATCATGTTCCAAGCCTGACTTACTGCGACAATGGCGACCTGTTGTTGACATCATTTACGGCGGCGTTTGACAACAACGACCAGATGGCAATTCTGCTGACGCGCCTGAGACGTGGTAAGAAAAAATGGGATGCGCCGGCGCTCTTTTTTGTGGCCCCCGACCGCAATGTGACCTCGGCGACCCTGTACAACGACTCGCGCGGCAACCTGCATCACTACAATGGATTGGGCAGCAATCTATGCGAAGATTTTTCGATGGTGAAACGCGCCAGCAGCGACAACGGTGCAACGTGGAGTGCACCGAGAATGGTGCATGACTACCCGACGCGCCCTGCAACGAAGCAGGACCCTGCGGGTGAACCGCGATTGTGGCCGCATATGGATCTTAAACGCACGCCGCAGGGGGCGCTGCTGATGTCCACCGATGTGGGCGGTGGAGATGATCCGGGGTCGGCGCTGTTTATCAGTCGTGACAACGGGGAAAGTTGGGAACAGCGCTCGCGTTACCCGTGGCAGCGCGAGAATTTTGCCATCGCAGGAAAAACGGCGGGCTGGATTGCCGGAATTCACGCGCCGGTGGTGACATTGAACAACGGAGATTTACTGGCATTTGGGAGATCCAACAATATCCGGGGAAAAGCTCCGATGAGCCGTTCGTTGGACGGCGGGAAGACCTGGCACTTTGAGGCAAGTCCGTTTGCTCCGATTCATTCCTCGCAGCGTCCGGTTTTGATGCGGTTGAATGAGGGGCCGTTGCTGTTGATCAGCTACACCGATTCAAGCGCCCGGGCGGCTGAAAAATCAATCCAGGGAATGGAATTTCGGACCATGTCGGGAGGGACCAGAAACGGAGTGGGATTGTTTGCTGCGGTGTCACTGGATGGGGGAAAAACCTGGCGATACAAAAAATTGATCCCCAACTGGTGGAAGAATTCGCCATGGAAGTCGCGGTTGTACGGTTATTTGTCCTGTGTCCAAACGCCTGATCGCAGAATCCATCTGGTCAGTAGCAGTCACTATTACTGTTTCAATCTCGCCTGGCTACAGGAGCCGATGGCCGACTGAGTAGGCAAAGCGATGCGCGCGTTCGTCTTCAGGTTTCTCAGATAACCTGATCGCCGACTGTTGCAGCGTTTCAGCCGCAAAATCCCTATAACACCTCGGCACCCCGGGTATTTCATTGGGTGCGCTGGGCGACAATGTTGTGATAGCCAGCCAGCGCTTTCTGGCGGGCGTTGGGCCCGATTGACTGATAGTGTGCGATGGTCTGACTCAGTCCATCATCAATCGCGGTGACGGGAATTCCTCCAAGAACTTCCGCCGCATTCTTTCTTGTGCCGTGCTTTGGTGAAGTTGTACTGCACTGTGGCAGGAAGGCTTGGGGCTGTTCAGCAACTTGCATGGGATAACTCGGGTACCTGCTGATCCGGGCGTTGCAAAGCTGTTTGATGCGTCGATTCAGTTCCGATACGGCCACTTCCGTCGTAACGCCGGTGGAATAAACATCACCGCTGGCATCATCATTAAAGGTATGTGCGACAATGATTTTGGCCAGGTCATCGACGAAGGTCAATTCAACGGTTGGTTCTGTCTGTGTCGGGTCGGTCTGTTCCCCGGCATGCGGTTCTAACCCCTCAAGCGTTTCCAGAATGTGAAGTGCAACGCGCGTTTTCTCGGGTTGAAGTTGTTGTCCCGGACCGTAAGTATTAAGACAGAATAGTCTTCTGAGTTCGACGAAGCCAAGTGATTCGAACAAACTACAGAAGGCTTCACCGGCCTGTTTTGTGATGGAATAGGACTTACTGGCTGCTGTTGGTTTTACGGGGTAGAACAAACGCTTGACCCGGGCGATTTTGGCGGCCTCCAACACGTTTACGGTTCCCTTGATGTTGACATCGACTGAATTCAGATTGTCGAAAACAGTGGAGGGTTCCCCAAAAACGCTGGCCAGATGAAAGACCACATCCACCTGCTGCATGGCGGTCGCCAGCGCGTCAAAATTGAGAATGTTCCCCTGAACATGGTCGGGATTGGCATCCGGGCGTTTGTCAAATGATACGACCTGCATCCCGAGTGACCTGAGATGCCGCCTGACCGCGCCGCCGATAAACCCGGATCCACCGGTAATCAATGCTTTTTGGAAGGGCCTGCGAAACATGTGGACCAGCCAGAAATGGGGTGGAGGTAGCGTCTTCTGTCAAAATCGGATGGAAAAAGGTAGGCCGCCAGCCGCTTGCCTTCGTCAAAACGAAGCGACTGGCGACCCAACCAACCAGAAAAGGTGGGTAGGTCCGAAAAGCGCTGGTTCGCGCTTTGTCTGTGTTTGGTCACTAAAACCGGCCAAAGGGAGGCCGTAACTGTCAAATCTTGGTGGACTGTCGGACTAAAGTTCTCAATTCAGGGCAAGTTACGCTCCCGAATGGTGGTTTTGTGTTAGAATTCAGGGTGCTTCATGGGGGGATATCCCTCGTTTTTTAGCGCTCCGCCTCCAACTTCCCGGCCGTTCAAAAATTCCTTCCTGCTTTCGATCTTGTTACTGAATATTAGCGAAACAGGAAATTGTTTGTGCGCACCAAAAGCGCAAAATGGGCTGCTGGAATAATTTTTAATTATTCGTTTGTGTGATTTCTTGTGCCATTTGGTAATAAAGCCATCCGACGCCGCCGAAAAGACTTGGGTTTATCCCAACTGGAGCTTTCTTTGCGCGCCGATGTCGGGATTCGCACCATCCAATTTGCTGAAGGTGGCAAAAGAGAGGTGACGCGCGGAACTCTGGAAGCCATTGCATTCGCATTAAACCTTGATTACGAGGATGTGATTGAGGGTGGCAATCGAGATGCGTTTCTCGAGGCTCCGTGGGGACTGTTCAAATTTGTTCAGCGCCGCTTGCGTCTTTCCGATCTTGCATTTTGTCGTCAGGAAGATGATGCGTTGGTTGCGATCGGGCAAATGCGCGATAGTTGGCGTACTCACCTCCATGCTCCGTCGTCCGAAGACGAAAGAGAAATCTTTCTCAAGGCTGACAGGATATTGAACGAACATTACGATTCCTACGAGCAGAGATATTTGTCAATTTGGAAACAGAATCCCGGGACGTTTGTGTTTTCGGTTTCCCAAAGGGAACGGACGGGGATGAGTGTTATTCTTCCTGTGACCGATTCGGCCTATGAGAGGTTGCGTACCGGGGAAATTTCCTTCATGGACATCTCTGCCAGCGATATTCTTGGGACAAGCCAAAACCTTGTCGTGGATTCAGCGGTTGAGTTCTCCAACTGTACGGCTCTGCCATGGTATCGAATTACCGAATCATTGAGTTTTGCGGTGTTTTCCCAAATGACAATGTTAGCGAGCAATCCGGGGGCAAGAGACTTTCGCATGCTTTCGTTCGGTGCAAGTCCTGCCAATATTGAAAGGCTGAAGTCCACCGGTTTTGTATTCAATGGTAGAACAATGCCGGTTTTTGAATTCCCCGTTTGCGAATTTACCGGTAACAACAATGATTTGACCGAAGACACCTACGAACGGACATCGACAGTCTCCCACATTTTGCACTTGCTGAACCGTCGCATCGATTCGAATTCGAGTGTTGAATCCAAACGCCGGATGGTGATTCGCTATCTCAAATTAAGCTCGGTCTCCCTGCCACTCAATCATCCCGGCGAAGGCACGGTTCCTTTCAAGAAATGGCATGCCTGATTATTCTCTGACTGCTTACCGTTGGAGCAGCGATCCCAACGTGGTTTCGTGGAGAACGATCCGCCAAACCTGTGCCAGTACAGGTGATAGGGTAGCTCATTGTCCTGGATGTCGTCGTTCGTCGCCTCGACACGATCTCTAAGCTGGAAAATGCGGTGTTGATCGACGGTTTGGAAGTAACCGGTGCGGCGTTCCCATTGATGCGGCGACCACGATTCGATTTCACTGACCGATTTTTCTGATGTCCTCCCGCTTTCGATGGCCCATGAGTTGCCGATTAAGTGCGCCATATCACCCGTGTTGAGGCGTTTGCCGCCGCGCTGTAACACCAGATAATTATCGCTTCCATCAAGTTCGACCGTAACTTCTCTGGCAATCTGTCGGTATTTTGGCAGTCCGGAAGCAAATCGTTGGGTAGCGGCAAAAATTGTGTGGCCGACCTCGGCGACGCCATAGCTGTGCAGGAACTTGATTGAGCATCTCTGTTCTGCCAGTTTCCAAGCGATGAATTCTTCCAGTGAGCGCGGCAGATAGTAGCCACCGGACGCCCATAGTATTTGCTTGGGCAGAGGATTCCCGCTGGCCAGCAGCCTCATCAGCAGGTCCGCTCCGGCCAACGGTTGGGCGACCATCACGACAGGCCTCAGTTCGATCGCGGCCAGGTGTGCCGCCCGAATAAAGGTGGGCGGGTGAAGGTACGTGTCGACGACCGGAGCCATCCCCTGAAGCCCTAGGGCTGCCGGGTAGGCGCTGATGATCAACGATCCCGGATTGAGAAAACGGCTCAATTCCGGAAACACCCGCACCAGTTGCACCATGCGCTGGCCTGAAGAACTGTCGATTACGCGGTAGCCGTAGGGATCCAGCGAGGTCGATCCTGCTGCGAACGAAAGTTGTCGATTGGAACCAATCATGCTTGCCCTCCGTCGGGGCACCTTCCATCGGGGCATCCTCCATCGGGACGCAACGTGCCATAAATGATTTCAAAGGGAGGTTCCACGTCAAAATCGCTCAAACGCTGCTCCCGCACCATTGTGCCTTTGACATCCCACGACCGGACATCAAAATGTTCATTCAGCAGCCGCATCAGAAAGATTGGTTGCCAGACGGTCGTTGGAATCCACTCATCCCCGTAGGCAAACACACCACGCGTGAACTCCATTTTCTCTTCGTACCAGGCCTGCTTCCAACCGAAACTTTCCCGGCCAATTTCCTGGGTGCGGCCCGATGTGAATGCCTCGCCGGGCACCACCAGCGCAATCGTGCCCTCCGGTTTTAGCAACGATTTGATCTTCGCAATGACTCTTTCCAGTTCAATCTCACTGTGGACATGATTGAGATACCAAGCGGCTGTCACCACGTCGAACTGCTGATCTCCCGGGTCATAATTTTCGAATGTTGCACATTCGAATTCGAATTTTTTCCCCAGCATTTGTTCATTGGCGATGCGAATCAGGTCTTCTGAGCTATCGACACCAACAACGGTGTTGGTGTATCTGGACAGGAGACGTGTCGATTCACCATGGCCGCAGGCGATATCGAGCCCGCGCTGGCAGTCCGCAGGCAAGGCAGATTCAAGCGCCGATCCAAGACACTGGTGCACCGTGTCATAGTACTCACCGACCCGGTCATTGAGAGTCTTGTACTGGTCGTAACGTTCCCACTTGTAGACGGTATTCATTCTGGCGTCCTTTTGTTTCTGTTGTGATGGTTATTGAAAAATAGAGCGTCTGAGTTGGAGTTAAGTGAATTTTGCGATTGTGTTTTAAACGCGACTAAATTGGACAACGCTGGAACTGTGGACCGGCCGCGTATTCCAGCTCAAGAGCGCGTTGCACATCGGCCGCGCGAAGCGGCGATTCTGCTGCTTCGAAAATATCCCGACAGAAGGAACGTAAACACGGGTCAGCGGGCAGGTACATGACGACACTATCGGTGCCCAGCGTTGGATGGATGAAATCAGCCCCTTTGATTTGCAGATACCCAATTCGACGGTAAAACGGAACCAGCCTCCGATGAACATTGATGACATCAAGATGGACGCCGGAGGCCACTTGGTCTCGCCAACCTTCGCGGAACATAAGCCTTAGTGCAAACATTCCGGTGGTGCGGTTGGGCAGAATCCGCAGTTTGCATCCTGAAAGGATTTGGTCGCCAAATCGCTGGAATATCTGATCCGGATAGTGCTGCCGGCAGTCAACTTCTCCATCGCGATTGCGTGTGACCGTCAGCGTTCCGATCGCCTCGGCCCCGTCAAACAACACGTAGTGGTTACTGTAGTGATCAAACGAAAAGATCTCGGCCCGCTGGTTTCCCGCCTCTCTGACGGACAACACCGATTCAAACAAAGTATTGTCGGTACCGAAGTCAGAAAGAATCGCAAGGTTTTGTTCTTCGTTCGCATAAAGTTGCCGCTGGCTGGAAACTCTAATCATGGTGGGGTACTCCTTGGCTTTCAAGCGCACTGCTGAAGCCGGACAGGGAATGGTTGGAGGTGAGTCAATCGCCGGAGGTGTTTTCAGCCTTGGCGATTGAAGCTGATACCCTTGGGAGCAAAGGACGCGTTGCGACATTTAGGTGCTAAAGAAGTGTCGCATCCATGTCGATCGGTGCGCAACAGCCACCGCAATTCGGTCTTCATGCGACGGATCAAATTTGTGAAAGGCCGGTGGTCAAATCCGGAGTGGCAGAGAATCGCCCTGTGTCGCGTCTGAAAACAATCTGGTGTTTTTTTGGTGCTGTCCCAATGCTGTCACAACCTGATAGCAGAATGCGCACACAATGCGCAAACGAGGGTTTGCCCTCTAGGGTTTCTTTCGGTCGGCGAGGTGATTGACCGTTGGAAGGTGGGAAAGCCAAGGATGTTTGGCTGTTTTGAATTGCCAATAGAGAAGTAGCCCGTCCATCAATCAACGGGATCTTGACACGAGGTCGCGCCGGTCAACCGAGAGGTTAGACAACGGCAGTTTTCTGTTGCAAGGTCACCTGATTTTAATCTGCCGGTTGAAGATCGCGACAGATGGTCGCAGTCCGTCACCGTCGTGGAAGCCCCAACTCCTTAAGCAGATTTTGACCGTCAATTGAGGCTTCCAGTTTTTGGGCCGCGTGGTTGAGACTGCGCCTCCACGCGGCAAGATTGGGAAAATCCACGCCTTGATAGAGGTCTTCAAGGTTCTCCTTGATCACAGCAGGAAAGACTTCATCATAACTGTCTATCGCGGAGTGGATTTCCTCGTAGGTCGCATCCGGGCCAATATACTCGACGACAATCTGAAACGACTTGAGGGCGCGATGTTGCATCGGTGGCAAGGAGCGTAGCATCGAATTCCGAACGGCGACAATCGAATCGTCGTTGTCCTGACAGGCGGGGCGCGTCAGATCGCCGATGCAACGTCCCTGCCCGTCATAGGCCCTGGTAGAAAATATCGTCGCTCCGCGTTGGACCGACAGATCGCGCAGCACGTTTCTTACGCACGCTATATGAGGGGGGTACTGTAGAAGTTCGTTCAGGGAAGAGGTGGACATCACCTGAGCGACCTCTTGGGCAAAGTTGTCTATTTCTACAGTCGGAGAGCAACTGCCCGGGTATTGGCGGCGGCGCAGGAGTGTTTCCAGCAATGTTCCCATGGGGACAGAACGTCGGTAGCCAAACCGGAGCAACTGAAACGCCAGTCGCAGGCGTCCGAGGCTGATCGTTGAGTCACAAAGGCCCCTGTTTAGCGTATAGCGAGCCAGTTGGATCAGTTTGTAGGGCCAGTTCGCATGGCGCCCGCAATCACCAACCAGAGAAAGTGCAACGCTGATCTCCCGGGCGTCGTCCTGTCGGAACTGATTGACACCCAGCAGAGCGCGATGGATTCGCGGTTCCAGAAACGCGCGACATCTGGGCAGATCGTCAGGCGATATCGTGGTCGATTGAGTGAGGTAGATCGCAAGCAGCCGGTTTTGGTCAAATCCCGGAATTGTCATTGGCCGTCGAACGGGCGTTTCATAGCCGGCAATCGTTTTTTCAATCCAGTTGGTCGAAACAGGAATGGAATGCTTGAGCGCCAGTGTCAAAATCAATGCAACCAGTTTCAAATTGGGTTCACGCACAATAAAACGGACAACTGCCTGGCCGGCATGGTGTCCGGTGGTCTGCGTTAGCGCGTCAATCGCAGCAGCGCGTACCGCCTCACTCAGGTCGCGATCGACCGCAAATTCGGCAGCCAGCGCCAGCGCGTGGGGGGCAGGTGTCCTCACTAGGTCTTCCAGCAGCGGCAATGGGTCGTCATCAGCACAGATCGTCGCCAGCCTGACCACCGGCGACACTGGCTGGCTGGAAAACGATCCGGGACGTGATGCGACGGGGGGCGGGGGCTGGTCGTCCACAAACTTTCTGATCAGCCCCTGTACTTTGGCAGGGAGGCGTTTTTTCTCCATTGACCGCCGCCTGAGTTCGTCCGGCGCAAGTCGCTGTAGTGATTCGAGCGACAGGTTCACCAGCTTGAGGTCTGCGCCATTGGAAATTTGAATCCACAATTGGTCAACGATTGCATTCCATGCTACCGGCTGGTCTGTTCGCCAATTGGCAGACCAGGCGATTTTCGCCAGCCTTGTGGTGATTATTCCGAAACGGTCATTGTCAGCCAGCATTTCCATGGTTCGAGCCGCGCTAAAGTTCCGCGTGGATTCGCTCATACCGGCAAAAACTTCCAGTGTCAGCAGTCGGCAGCACGAACAGGCCAGTCGTTTCCACTGTTCGGTCATCACATCCCGAGGCTGACGGGCAAGTTCCCGGGCAGCCAGGAAAGCCTGAATCGTGGGGTGAAGAAAAACCCAATGGTTGGTCAGTCCGGAGATACGATAAATAAATCGGCTTTGTTGAATGGCATCGGGGGACGTCGCGTCCAGTTCCAGTTCGTCTTCCGGGAAGATCTGCCGCGACTCCATTTCCTTGACGGTAATTTTATAGGCCAGTTTTTCCAGAGATCGTAATTGTGTGGTGACCGGCGGCGTTGCCCAGTCGCACTGCCGCCTGCTTTGATCTGTCAGCCAGGCGACGATTTGTTGGAAAATGTCCGCCAGGCTCAGTTGCGTCGGCCCATGCACCAGTCGCATCAACATGCCCAGTAAAAACGGGTTCGCCGCCATGGAGGCGCAATCCGTCCGGGACTCAATACGTTCGTAAATTTCGTCGGCCGCCGCGGTGCCAAGGCCAATCGAAACGGTGCGTCGTTCAATAAATTGTTTGACCAGCGCGTCGTCCAGACCCGCCATCTCGAATATGTCGGTCGATTCCGACGCGCAGCAGGAGAACCCGGTTTTTCGCGTGGTCGTGACGGTTGTGAATGATTTTGAGTCTGCGACGATCGCGGCATGAACGGATTCCTGAAGATGGCTGGGAACTTCGTTCCAGCCATCGAGTAACAGAAGAAACTGGCCAGAATTCTCCGCCGCATCTTTCAGGCACCTGGCGGCATCGGCAACATTGCACTGGTTGGGCAATTGTGATTGGAGAAAAAATTCCAGTAAACCCGTTGACGGATCTTTGGCGAAGGCATCGGCAAAACTGCTCAATTTGATGGCAATTGCAAGTTCGAATCCATGCAGTCGGTTACGGCGAGTGGCCCAGGCCAGACGTTTGATTAATGTCGTTTTGCCAGCGCCCGGTTCGCCGATCACCAGGTAGTTTTTCCGCGTGCAGGAAAACATGTCTTCGGCAATGGTGGTGGCAGGCAAATGCTCGCGCGTACGTTGAGACCAGTCGGTGTTGGCAGGAAAAGATTCCAGTTGTTGGTGAGCACCAGTCGCGAGGCGCGTTTGAATATAGACCTCTTCAAGATTCTCACGGTCATCGACGGGGGTCAGCCCTCCGACCTGCGTCCAGTAAGTGCTGTCCGCCAGAGAGGTTTGCCAGTTCAATAGCGCTTCGGCACATGTGCGTCTGGCGGCGGCACTGATTTCCGCCGAAGCGTCACGATTGACGGATTGCGTCCCCGGGGAAATCGCCAGCCAGCGTTCAATCTGGTCTTGATCGACCTTGGATGTGGCGGGGCCCTGTGACCGGGATGCCCGCCATTTTCTGATTGATCTGCGAATCTGTTGCAGCGCAACCTGTTGGCCCGGGAGAAACTGCTGGTTGAGAAATCTGATCAAAGGTGCGATCAACGATGTCTGGTTCGGGGAAAGCAGACCGTAGTGAATCGCCAATGTGAGGATGCGCGTTTGCAGTTGCGAATCTGACCAGGCTGAGTGCCGGCATTTCAAATCGCCGCGTTCGAGAGAGGCGAGCAATCGGTAAACGCGTGACAGTTGTTCGGTTGGCAGGTCGATTGGCGTATCAGAGGCAATCATGAGACAGGACAGATTCCATCCACGGGGTATTTGTGAATCAAAATCTCCTGAAGGAGTACGCTGCGGGGGAAGTGGTTTTGGTGGCGCAAAACTACAGCGAGCAATTAGTGCTGTCCATGCACAGGAGAGAGAAAGTCAAAAATGCCAATCATGTTGTTAACAGATTTTTAACCGATTCCAAGTGGAGGCTCAAGTGCCCTCTGTTGACGCAGTTGGGGCACGGGGCATTGCGTTTCATTCTCTGAAGAACAAAAAAAACTCTCCCGGAAGCGGGAGAGTTTCTGTTTTGTTGATTCAGCGGAAGTTTTGCTGCCGTTAGGCGGAGGGTGTTTGAGAACATACCATCACGCACCGGCAAACCAACAGAGGTAAGATGACAGGTGGGTAAGGTCAGGGCAGGTCTTTTCTGGCGAAGCTGGCAATACTTTTAAAAGTGACGTTAGTTCGCGGCGGCAAACTTAATTGGTTCATTGGCCAATTAATTGGTTGGGGCTGCGGCACCCGGCCTGCCGAAAAGTTCTCGCAATTCGGTTTCCTGCCCAATAATACGGGCGGACGCTTGGGCCTTCTGTTGAATTTCGCAATCAATTTGCTGCTGTTGTTCCTGGTTGATCCGTTGGTATTTTTCCAAGGTCTCGCACACACATTGAACCAATTGGTCGTTATCCACGGGCTTCACGAGGACGGCATCGGCGCCATACCCCATGATCTTGCGGGCAACTTCAGGTCTTGCATCGGCCGTCACTGCCACGACCGGCACGGTTTTCATGCCTTTGTGTGACCGCACCAGTTTGGTCAGGAAATTACCACTGGCTTCAGGCATGTGGATGTCGGTCAGGATTAAATCCGGACGCAGTTGTTCAAAAGTATCAATTGCTTCGACGGAATCCTCGAAACCGTGAATGCGGGAAAACCCGGCCTCTTGAAGAAATGCGGTCAGCATTTCAATAACAATCTCTTCGTCGTCAATGATAAAAATGACGGAGGTATGAGGGTCGTGGGGGGCTTGGGGCGGGAGTGGGGGATTCTGGTTCATGATTTGCTCGTCGTATTAAAGTTGGACTGAACTTTTAAAACCATAGCCTCCAGTTAACCCGCTGGTGCACTACCTACAGTGGGGTTTTCCCTAGCACGGTGGCCGCGACAGGTTTGACAGGTTCTTTTCACCTTCCCTTTTCACCTTTCAGTTCTGCTATCTCACCATCCTGTTACCAGCGCGCCGGGTTAAAATCTGACCGGGTCGCGGTTGCGGCGATGCCGTCATCGGGGAGACGGGGCGTGAAATCCAATTGCGCCATCACAGAGTGCTGCCTACAGTAGCGGTGAAAAGCAACCAGAGTCGCCATCGACGCGGTGCTGGAGACCTTTAGTTTGTCGTAGGCTGCCCTGCGATTCTTTTCGACGGTTTTGATGGAAACACCCAGTTTTGCCGCGACCGCTTTATTCGGAAGTCCGTCGGAGGCCATGTTGACGATTGCCAGTTCGCGCTCACTAAGCAGGCCAATCCTTGCGGACTGTTCTTTGAGACGCAAATAACGTTCCGACCATGCTGTCGCTTCGAGTACGGCCAACGAGAGTTTCTGTGGACAACGGGTGACCGAAACAACGGGGATGGTCGTTGTAGAACCCGGGAAATCTCCCAATACAATCACCGGAACGTGCGGCAGAAGGAAATTCAACCTAGAGATATCGTCGGTCCCGCAGAGTTCGAAAACCCTGCGGCTAACGATCAGGCACGATGGTTTGGGAGACGCGCTGTTACGCGTGGGTAAGCCTGCAGGAAATTCCTCCGGCTGAATGTTAACAATCCTTGCTGTTGATTTCACTGAACGAACCGAGTCTTCTGTCAGTACTCGTTCGCCCTCGTCCGTCACGATAAAGACTAGACACTCATTGTCTTGCGGTTGCATAGAACACCTGTTTTTTCTTTAGATTGGTCAATTTGATGGCCGGCAGCGGATGTGCTGTCAATGTTTTTCTGGTTGGCTTTCAGATCGACTTTGTCTTTTCAACTTCCGTTGTGTTGAAAAGAAACAACTGGTAAGAGTTGTGGCGGGTTTTGCCTGATTGTGTTGAGGCGAAACCCGCAAGTCAAATGGTAATGGAAAGTTCCGGGTGGAAACGCACAAAAATTTTTTTTCTTTTAACGAAGGGGATCAACCTTGGCAGGATCAGTCACCGGATGGCTCGAATCATTCAAGTATGGAAACGACGACGCAGCCCATGCGCTCTGGGACAGGTTGTATGGGAGGCTCTGTCGCAGGATAGCGCCTTATGCACGGTCTCTTCGTATGAGCGACGATGAAGATATTGCCAGCGGCACATTCGCCGAATTTTGCGATGCGATCCGCAAGGGGCAATTTGAAAATGTGACCAACCGTACAGAGCTATGGAAGTTACTGGCAACGATTGCGGTGCGGAAGACTCGCGACTGTCACAAATATGAAAATGCCATGCGGCGGGGCGGAGGAATTGAGCGCTATTCCTTTGACGAATTGCGTGACCAAAATGGCAGAGGGAAAAGGTTCGCGCAGAATTTCGATGTCCCTTGCCCGGTCGTTGAGCGCAACTGGGACATATCGATTGCCGATCTACAGAAATCTATTGCCGATGAAGGCCTGTCAGAAGTACTGCGGCTGAAAGTGCAAGGCCTGGAAAACCGTGAGATCGCCCGGCAAATTGGGTGTTCCCTGCGCACGATCCAGTACATGGTTCGGGAACTGACCGTGACGGTACTGGCTTGGGGGCAGGCAGAGCAACTGCACTAAATCCCGGGGCTTTTCTGTTGATTCTGTCGATTCTGTTGACGATCAGGCATGCGGTTTTCGATGCTCATTCCGACGACCTCGAAAACACATTGTAGACGGCATTTTTGGCTTTTCTGAGCAGCGCTCGAAAGATAGATGTGGGGCGATGTTGTGTAGAGGATACGAAGGCTGCCACCCCAAAGGTTTCGCCGACCGCCTCGCACTGGTGGCGTTCGTGCTCACGGTTTTCCCAGCATCGCAAGGCGTCCGTAAATTCTTCGAGCAAGAAATAGGTATTCGCGCCAGGCGATCCAACGGCGCGAGAGATGATTGCTGCCAACTCCGGATCGAAAGACGGCGGTGAAACAAAAGACGGCGGTGAAACCGGGATGGAGGTGGCTGCTGAATCTGAAGCACGGTTTCCGGTGGAATGTTGGGCGTCGCCGTCGCGGGACAAAATTAGCTGCATGATGCGGCCCAACGCAGCGATATCCTCACGGAAAATGGTAGGCTCAACCGGGCGCATTTCCCGCACTTCAGCTTTGAAGTGCGATTTTCCGGTCGTTAACGATGTCACCATCGAATGCGAAAAACCAAAATTGGTAAGTACGGGTTCGCCGTGTTCGGTAATGATGATATTTTTGGGAGAAATATTCAGGTGGGCGACTCCGGCCTCATGCGGTTGAGCCAATGCCTGTGCCAATTTGTGGACCACCATGACAGCTTTTTCCGGTGAAGCGCGCCAACTGAGCTGCTTGAGAGCAACGGGCAGCAGGTCACCGGAAAACTGCCGCTGGCAAAGCAGCGGAAAATTGTCAATGAAAATAATGTCCAGAACACCATCGAGATTGGGGCTGAGCAATGACGCAAGTTTTCGCGCACAGTCCAATACTTGGCCATCAGGAAAGAAAAATGCACGTATCCGGACGTGGCGATGGACTGAAATCTGGATCGCGTCATAAATCACGCCAAACCTGTCGCGCGTCATCTCAGAGAGGATCCGATAGTCCTCGACGACCGCCGGTAAACTTGACAGACGATGCGTAACCGGACAGAACGTCGATGCAAAATCAGCAATCACCCGGGAAAATACGATCGGCAGTGATTCTTCAAAATGAGGAAAATCGGAAAGATACTCATTCAGATCAGGGGGCTCACACGCTGACAGATTGCTGAAAATGTCTTCCTCAATGAGTGCGTTCTGCTCTTTTGAACCGACGATACGCCCTTTGCAGCGCAAAAATTCGGCAGCCGAACAACCGGTCTGCGATTTTTGCAATCGGAAAGATTCAATTAGCTTTTTGATGTCGGGCATAAAAAACAAATACAGAGATCAGAAGCAGGCAAGGTATAGGCAGCAGCGCAACTACACCACTGTTTTGCTTATGACGAAGTACTGTTGAAAAGACCCTTTGAACAGCTTTGTCAAACTACCTGAAGAAATTGTGATCAACAATCCCTATACGGCAGCGTCTGCGGGGTGTTTAAGGGGAAACCCGACGCGCCATTGTGACAGACCGTCGCATCCGCTCGGCAGCTGCCAGCAGTGGGCAAACCCTCGTTAAATGGATATATCCTGAATCAAACATGTGTGATAAAACCGCTGTGGGTCACATTCTACATCGTGCTGCATTCTCAATATTGGCGACCCTTTAATGATTTTTTGGCGGACGGGAATCCTCGCCCGGCCCGCATAAACAACCTTCCATGACAGGACTCCCGCAGGTTTGTCCACCTAACGAAGTCTACGTTTTTGTCTCGCCTCCCCAACCATTACTTCCATGTTCTTTCCGCAAGGACGTTCCCATGTTTTCAGTCTACAGGGATCATGAAATTCTTCGAACCTTTGAAGATGAGTTTTCGCGCGGCACGCAGTCACCGGTGGAGTTCATCAATCGATTTTCCAAACGCCTACCCGACCACCTGCAACTGGAAATCATTGCCATCGCGGTCGAACTTGATTTGCAGCGTGGTGAACGTCCCGACGTTGAAAGGCTTGGCAAACAGTTCCCTCATTTTTCAGACCGCATTCCCGAGGTCTGTGCGCAGACGGTTGGTCAGTTTCTGAAGAGTTTTTGTCCGATCGGCGACCACTCCAATTCGTTACCGGTTCAATTTGGCAAATATGACATTGTCAGAGAACTGGGGCGGGGAGGGATGGGGGTAATCTACGAGGCCGTTCAACGCGATCTCAATCGTACCGTTGCACTAAAGACACTCTTCTTTGACCGGCAAAATATTCGCCGGGAGGCAAGGCTGATGGGTGCCTTTAACCATCCGGGAATCTGCCAGGTCTTCCGGGTGGGAGAGTACCGGAATTTGCCCTTCATGGTGATGGAGCATGTTGCAGGTTCGCCGTTATCGGAAGTATTTGGCGGTTTGATGTCGCCGCACGAGGCGGTTCCCCTTGTGTTGGGGATCACCGAGGCGTTGGAGGCCATACATCGGCTGGGGATACTCCACCTGGATATCAAGCCCGAAAATGTGATCATCAAATATAACGACGAACCCATCCTGATTGATTTTGGTTTGGCGATCCGTAACGGAACATCTGTAAGTTGCGGTAGTCCGGATCCGTTTGGGTCAACCCCCTACTGCGCTCCGGAGCGACTCGATTCCCGATTCGGAAAAGTATCCTTTCAAAGCGATGTCTACAGCGTTGGTTTGCTGCTGTACGAATTGTTGACCGGACGCCGGCCTTACAATGGGTCTGTTCAGGACACCATTGAACAAATGAAGGTGGATCCGCCTCGACGAATCTCTGATTACTCCGACGATGTCGATGAACAGCTTGAGGAGATTTGTCTCAACGCGATTGAAGTGAAGATTAAAAACCGCACGAACTCGATCACGCGATTGCGTGAGCAATTGATGTTGTGGCAACAGGAACGCAGCAAACCGGTCGGCGCAGAACCACGACTGTTTCCACGATCCTTTTCGGTAAAATCCGATGCGCCACGCCGAAACGTTGCAGCACCTAAAAAAGATTATCAGGCAAGTCCGTACTGATTCGGGATTCCCGTTCAGATGCTGCCGGTGCTGATGTTGTCTTTCTGGTGTCCGTAGTAACCGCGGTGGTGATCGATGTGGTAATCGCAGTGGTAACCGTCGAAATCAAAGCAGCTTCTTCGATCGGTTTAGCCAGACAGTGCGTCGCCCCCAAAAACATGACGTTCGCAACCGACCGGTCGGAATAATCAGCGGTAATCACAATGATCGGAATCTGGTAAAGTTGCGGAAAGCTGCGAATGAAGCTGATCAGGAAACCGCCGCTTATTTCCGGCATGTGAATATCGGTCAAAATGAGATCCGGGGGAGACTTTTTCATTTGCTCCACAGCCGCAACGGCATTGCGAAATAGTGAAATGTTGGTGAACCCACCGGATCGCAACAACAGCCCGGTTGTCTCGAGAATAATCTCCTCGTCATCGATAATGTGGATCGATGCTTGTTTATAGTCCACGGGATCTGCATCCTGATTTGTGTCTGCCAGCGTTACCATCTGTTCCGGTCTCCGGATATTGCGTTAGGCCGGCTACATATACCAGCGAGTGATTGCAGCGAAGTCTAGGTTGCTAGCCGAATACACCGCACAATTATTTGGCAGGGTTTTCCCTTGCGTTTGCCGGCAAGTGGCCGCAAAAAAGGTCGTTGTTGCAGGGGTTTTCCCCCAACACGGTGCTTTACCGGGGGAAATGACCGGTCCCGTCTTCCCCAGTAAGAAACGTCGTCTAAGATTATTGCAGTGGTGTAACCGAGAATTTTTCATTACGAATGACCATTAATTGGTCAGAAGGAAAACTCCACCTCACCCCCCTCCTCCCAACCAACCGTACACCAACCACTTGCCCGCGCGGCAGACTGAAAGGGAAATATGCCGATGCCTGAATCATCTTCAGCATTCCATGACCTTTGTAATGAACTTTGTGGCCCTGTTGATTCGTCGGTAGATCGACGAACCGACTCCCGGTGCCCGCGTAGTCTTTCGGCTCTGATCGAGCCTCTGGATGGAGATTTCCAGAGATGCGGTGATCCGTTTTTTGTCACCTCGCGCGACATTACCGAACAGGGGATGGGTTTTGTGAACCCGGTCAAGTTGGAAAATGAATATGTGAGAGTGGCGCTTGTTGATCACAATGCCAGTCTCATCGGCCGGGTTTGCCACAACACCAATGTGGGATCTGCATTTCCTGTCTACCTGATCGGTATTCAGTTTCTTGGCGTGGATCACGACTGAAGAACACGTCATTGGCAAACGAGCCGGTGGGCAAAAACGCAAACCGGAGAAAACTGAAAACGCAAACCCGTCCCCGGCAACCAACGTCACCGGAGACGGGTTTTTGGCATGCTTGATTTGCATTCCAACACCCGGGGTGTCCCGACCGAACCCTTTGAATGATTCAAATGGAACAACGGCCCTCCACACCGGGAAAGCCGATGTTCAATCCACCAGCTATCGGCGACCGCCCAAACGGTTGCGTTGGCGTTTTCGTTCACCAAACATGTCCTCAAATACGGAGTCGATCGCCTCGGGGCTGCGGTGGTGGTTACGTTGGTCGGAACGATGGTTCGTTACGGGTTCAGTGATTTCGTTATTCACGCCGGGGCGTCGGTGCAATTCCGGTTTCTGTTCCGGTTGTTGATCGGCGCTGAAAAAGACGTTGTCCTGCAAACTGTCAATCGTTGAGTTACGTTCAATCACGTCAGCCAGCGTTGTATTCTCAATCGACTTCAGCTCCCGACCGTTGAACACGTTTTGATACCACAGGCGGTCACCGTCACGGATGCGTTGAAACTGATCGGCGATGATCGTGGAAAACAGTGTCCCAAGGCTGGATCCTTCGGCGTGATCTTCAGCCAAACCACCAACCCAAACGTCGATATTATCCACATCTCCGTACAGTTGCTCAAGTTTTGCGGCCACCTCCGGATCGGAAGAGATATCTGCGAATGTGGTTGCCCGCGTCAGCCCAAAATCTTCACGCACCTGATTGTAGTCCGTCAGGCCATGGTCGCGCCCGCGCTGGATGTTCAGTGACACGAGGTCAAAACCACCTGCGCCCGGCGGGCCGAACAGGAAATTACGCACGTCATCGACGACCTGATTGTCAATTTCATTGGCCAGTTGAACGCTTGCTCCCAACAAGATCGACTCAACACCGTTGGCCGTAAGCTCTTCAGGAGAAAAAAAGGCGTTCTGCAACGAGAGGTTTCCTTCATCTGCGGTCGTCAAATCGCTCTCCAACCGAAGTAGCTCGGTCGGCAGCATCGTATGCCCGAACCGGAAGGCAGCTGTGGAAAATACGTTATTGATGCCCGGATCGACCGACGAATCATACCCGTCCCACGCATCAATCGCGTTTTCCCCCAGCAATGCCGGAAGAAATTCGTTGTAGGTGATTGCCTGAAGTTCTGCGGTAACGATCGAGCGGGCGGCCTGGAACAGTGCTTCGTCAGTCAATGTCGGATCTTTGGCGGCGAGGCGTTCGGCGTGCCAATTGTGTTCACGCACCCAGATCGTATGCATTGCCGAAAGCGCCACATTTTCATTGGCTCGTATGTCGCCTGCCAGAAACAGTGTTTCAGCGGTACCGCCAGCATTTTCATGGCCCTCGGTATTGAAAGGAAGAAAATCGCCTTCGGAGGTTGCCAGCAGACCGCCGGAAAAAGTCCGCAGCGTATCGGCGCGCGTCTCATCCGAGCCATAGATTACCGATCCGTCTAGGAACGCGGATATCTGATTAATCTGCTGTCGTGGATTGTCGATCGCATCTCCAGTTGCTTCATCATAGATGCTACGTGAAAGGTCAATTTCAACCTCGCCGGTGGAAAATGGATCGAAAAACGGGTCGCCCTGCGGCACTTCGATCGCAAATGATTCATCCGTTTCAGCCGGTTCAGACAGGTCGATATCATGATCAATGAACTGCCCAAACAACCACGCCAGATCGGTCAGCGCCCGGTCATTTGGGTCGGTGGTCGTCTGCGCCGCCAGTTCATTACTGATGATTCGCGCACTTACCCGGTCCTGGCCCGCAGGTGCGGCAATGCCATCGGCGTAGGCAGGTTCGGACGCCC
The DNA here is from genome assembly GCA_937967505.1 of uncultured Pirellulaceae bacterium. GTDB lineage: Bacteria > Planctomycetota > Planctomycetia > Pirellulales > Pirellulaceae > Mariniblastus. Next base: position 23,510 of record CALCJM010000003.1, read on the forward strand.
GTAGCAGCTGACTTCCTGTGGAGCCCAATTCCTCATTGGTCAGGTGGTTGCCGGTGCCGTCGATCGACCGTACTTCGATAGCACGGTCACCGTCATCGCTCCGTCCGGTTTTGGTTCGATGGTCTTTTTCCAGTCGCTGCCGCTGTTGTCTGTCGGAAGATCGATTGTCTTGCCGGTGACCGGAATGGTTTTCCTGAACGGAACGCTGCAGGGAGGTTTGGGTAGATGGTGGGTGAGTTTCGAACGCCGGTGGCAGGGGGGCAAGATCAGCGGCCAATAAATTGCGTTCTTCGAGTTTTTGATGCCGGAGTTTGCCGGGGCGCGGGCGTTTTTTACCCGGCCGTCGTGGTAGATTACGTGACCTTGTCTTTCTGTTGCTACGTTTTTCCATCATCAGACTTCTCCTCATGTTGAAATGACATGTGCGAAACCAAATTGGTCGCGGCACTAAGGAGTGGCGTTGGAAAAGAGAGAGGCTGTTGTTGTCAGAGCATTATCGAAGCACTGTCAGAGTGCGATCGACTGGAAGTTACATCGATGCGCTGCCCGGCTGTCCTGATAAACGCGATCAGAGCCGGACGATCTACAGCATTAATTAGAAATTTCGATATGTTTTATTCTTGTGTAAGATAGACCGGGTTTGTCGGGAGAGCGCCGTGCAAAAAATTATTGGCTTTCGTGTAGATTGTCCCTGTGCCAATTCGTTTAATATTGAAGTATGAACACTATGGAAGACGTGTCCGATGATCCAGACGACATGCGTGAGAGGCTGATTGGTGGCGATCAGCAGGCACTGGCGGAGTTGCTTGCACTTCACCGTCAGCGTTTGTGGCGGGTCGCTCATTTTCGCACCGACGCGCAACTTTCGTCGCGCATCGACCCCGACGACATCCTCCAGGATGCTTTCCTAGATGCCTCGCGCAGGTTGCATCATTACTCCGCTGCTTCGCCGTATTCTCCGTTTGTCTGGCTGAGAATGATTGTTGCACAAACGTTATCGGATGCTCACCGCAGGCATCTGGGGACGCAGCAGCGCGATGCGCGACGGGAGGCTCGCACCCCGGCGGGCGGTTCACCGGACGACACCGTTGTTTCGATCGCCCACTTTCTGATCGGTCACTTTACCTCCCCCAGTATGGCGGCAGTCAAAACGGAGCAATCGGAAAAAATCAGAGAGATTGTCGCACGAATGGGAGCCACCGACCGCGAGGTTTTGGCACTGCGTCATTTCGAGGAACTGACCAACAGTGAGGTTGCCGAAGTTCTGGGGATCACCCAAAAGACAGCCAGCATTCGATATGTACGGGCGATCATCAGGCTGAAGGACGAGTTTTCAGAATTGCCCGAGTTCGCCAATTTTTTCAACCGCGTATAGCAGGAGCCAGATCCCGTGCCGCCGACCGAATCAGAACGTGACTCCGTTGAACTGATTGCGACAGAATTTATCGAGGGATGTCGGGAGGGAAGTGCGCCTCCGATTGAGCAATACATCAAACGGTATCCTCATCTGGCGGACACGATCACGGATTTGTTTCCGATGATCGCAGCACTGGAGACCGTCAAAAAAGAAGACGATTTGGCCACCGCACGTTTGGCGACGACCCGGCCGCTACATTTAAGCGAACTGGGCGATTTCAGAATCGTCAAGGAAATCGGCAGGGGTGGGATGGGCGTGGTTTACCAGGCGTTTCAAGAAACACTGGATCGTCACGTGGCGTTGAAAGTTCTCCCCAAAGCCAGCCTGTTGGACGCTGAGCTGCTGAAGCGTTTTCGGCAGGAGGCCAGAATGGCGGCGCGGTTGCACCACAGCAATATCGTTTCGTTGTTCGGTGTGGGCGAACATCAAGGGTATCATTTTTTGGTGATGGAGTTGGTCGATGGTGTGTCGCTAGATGAGGTGATTTACGTGTTGGCCGGCGGTGCGGATCACCCCGCTGACCCACATTCGCCTGCCGGTGCGGCACAAATGTGGGAGCAGCAACGGGCGCTAAAGATCGCAGCGCACCTCAACAATGCCGGGAAGGGACGGAACTGGCAGGCCATCGCGCAGCTGGCACGCGATGCGGCGCAGTCGCTTCAGTACGCGTTTGAGCATGGTGTTTTACATCGCGATATCAAACCCGCCAATCTGCTGTTGGATGTTAATGGCAGGGTTTGGATCAGCGATTTCGGATTGGCCCAACCACTTTCGCACGATCGCGTGCAGGAATCACAGACGGGCGGCACACCCAGGTATCTGCCTCCGGAGGCAATCGAGGGAGAGCGTGATCATTCCAGCGACATCTACAGTTTGGGGCTGACGATCTATGAATTGCTGACGCTACAGCCGGCATTCGCCGAATCGACGCCCCAACAGGCAGCGCAGCGTGTGGCGAACCACCAACAAAAACCGGTCGCCCCATGCACCGTCGATCACAACATACCGGCAGACCTTGAAGCGATTGTTCTCAAGTCCATCGAAAATAGCGCTAGCGATCGTTATGCAACGGCAGGCCACCTGGCCGCAGATCTTGATCGATACATCGAGGGATTTCCGGTTAGGGCGCGGCCGGTAGGGGTGATTACGCAAGGAATGCGGTGGTGCCAGCGCAACCGGCTGGTGGCAGGGCTGTTGGCATTGGTGGGATCACTGCTGGTAATGATTGCGGCCATTTCACTGGCCGGGTTTCTCAATGTGTTGTCCACCCAGGAAGAAGTCTCCAACGCGCTGCAACGCGAAAAATACGCTCGTCAACGATTTGAATCAACACTAAAAGTCGCAACCCATGCACTTGACGATATCTACACACAGTTCTCACCAGACGGTCTTCAGGAGGAATTTTCAGAAGAAATGTTGAACCCGGATGCGGAGGCATCCGGTGAGAGACGCGTCGTGTTGTCCGGCGAATCTGCGGCAGTTTTGGAAAGTTTATTGGGATTCTACGATACGCTTGCCAGCCAATCAGGCGATAGCCTTGAGATTCGGCAGGCAGCCGCCAGAGCGATGCAACGCCTAGGCGATGTGCACCTGCGATTGGGACAGGTCGAACAGGCACAGCGACACTTTGAAAACGCGCTCAGGGCATGGCGGAGGATCTCCGAATCAACGCCGGAAAACCGCGCACCGCGGCTGGCGATGGCGATGGTGATGAATGAACTGGGGAGACTGGCCGTGCTCGCAGAGGATCACGAATCTTCACTGGAGTATCACCAACTGGCCGTAAAAACACTAGAACCGATTGAAGACCACGACGCGGATCTGGTCTACCAACGCGCGCGATCCCTTTACTTTCTGGGACGCCCACGCAAGGTGAGAGCCTCGTTGGTGGCGGTGGAACAGTTGGCCGTCACCCGGGCGGAACGACACAGGGAGCCGCCCGGTGGCAGACATCGGTTTCCCCGGCGGCCCGGTTTTTGGGGGATTCCCGGATTTGAATTTCCAGGCAGAAGCAGACCGGGACCGCCGGACGATACGGGGAATCGGGCTTCTCTGGAAAGGGCTGTGGAGTGGTTAAGGAAGTTCCGCACGTACAGTAAACAGCCGCGATTTCAGTTTCTGTTGGCCTGTTGTTATCGAGATCTTGAACAGGTCGCCGAGAGAGCACCGCATGAGCAATTCGGTGATCAGAGTAACGACCACGATGTGATGTATCGGGAGATGGCGATCATTTTACTGACCGAATTGGTTGATGATTACCCAGGCCAAGCCAGCTACCGGTATGAGTTGGCCGAAACCCTGCGACGGCCTCCAACCACAAAACATTTTGGCCCTCAGGGGAATCGAGACGACATCGAGGCGTTGAACGTATCACTGTTGCACATCGATCTTCTAGTCGAGCGACATCCCAATCAGCCAAGGTACCTCGAATCGCGTATGCATGCCCATCATCGCATGGGGCACACCGTGGCGGCGACCGTTGAGGAACCGGAACTCGATCGTGACGCCCGGATAGTGGCGTTTACTGCCGCCTTAAGCGCCCTAGAAAATGCCCGGAAAGACGTTGACCGACTGGTCGAAGGTTGGCCGGATGTGATCCTGTGGCGATTGTGGAGCGTGGTGGTCAATATTTCTGCTGCGGACTTGCTGATCGTTGCCGAAGACAACGCCGCCGCGCTGGAAAAGCTTGAAAGTTCCGTGGTCGCTTTTGAAAAAATTTGTAACGATCAGGTTGGCCGGACACGATACTCAGATGAACTGCCGGCGCTCAATCGCGTGTTGATCCGGTTCCTGCAAAAGGTTGACGGAGAGGATCTGATACTCAGGCTGAAGTCAGCGACTCACGCCGATAATTGATCTATTGTTCTGTTAATCGTCATGGTGGTCCACAACTTCACCATCGATAATGTTTGGGTCATTGGACGGATGCTGCGATGGCAGGGGTGGCATTTGGAAATCGTGGATCTCAAAAATGGATATGAATTTTTCCAAGATGACCCGTTTGTAAAAGGTGCGGCCGACCGGAATCAGCAAGGAAAACCCCAGAAGGTCCGTCAGCAACCCCGGTGTCAACAGCAGCCCTGCGGCAAGCATGATCATCGCCCCGTCGCTGATCAGGTCCGTTGGGACTTGCTGTCGCGCGAGGCGATCCTTGATTTGCCGTTTGACAAAGATGCCCTGCTGGCGCGCCAGCCAGGCTCCAATCACCCCCGTGATAACCACCAGTCCGATCGTGAACAGCAGGCCGGTATGCTGTGAAATCCAGATCAGCAAAAACAGATCGACCAATGGCACAACAATAAACAGAAACAACAGGCGTCCAAACAAAGCGCTCTCGGGAAGAAAGTTGGTGAATTGTGAATGCGACATCCGAAGTCAGCCGCCATTTTACCGGGAAAACAGTGGCTGCGATTGATATTCGGGCAGCGTGTCGCTTTTGGTAATGTATGCCATCACTCTGCCAGCTTCTACCCTTATCAGCAACAGCTTTGTTTCAGCCCCTCAAAACTTTCTGCGGCCCGTTCCAAGCAATGTCACTGATTGTCGGGCTGGCGGCTGGCCTGCTGGCGATTGCGGGGTGCCGAATTGACGCACTCAACAGCGCTCTGGCCGCTCAATCAGGACGCGCCGCCTCCGTCCTGGTCAAAGACAAAATTCGCGTCCACGCACTGTCGCACAATCCGGCCGAAAATCTGTTGATTGACGAACTGGTTGAACTCAAGACAGAAATTGAATCCAAAACGGGGCTCGATCTATCGGCCGCGTCGCCGATTGATGTCTATTTGTTCAAGGACGAGACGTCGTTCCACGAATTTACCGCACAGGCAAACGCGGTATTCGCCGATCGCCGAGCGTTCTTCATCAAAACCGAAGATGCGTTGAACGTTTATGGGTTTTGGGGAATGCGGGTTGCCGAAGACCTCAGACACGAAACGACACACGGATACCTGCACGGTACTTTCCCGGAAATTGACCTTTGGATCGATGAAGGGTTGGCCGAGTATTTCGAGGTTCCCCCTGACGCGCGCGGCGTCAACACGCCACATGTTCGATTGTTGATCGACCTTCATCAAAAGGGGCTTTGGCAGCCGTCACTGGAACGGCTTGAGTCCATCACCGATCCAAGACAACTGACGCAGATCGACTATGCGGAAGCTTGGCTGTGGGTGCACTTGCTGATGTCATCCCCTGTTGGCAAGGAAGTACTGACGACGGGACTGAAGCCGGTCGAGCACCTGGCAAGGGTTCCGTGGGCGGTGGAGGTTTCCAACATGCTGGGCGACGCGCACTCACAGCTACTGGATCATCTGGAAAAACTTCACCGAGGGATCGGCACTTACCGACCAAAATTGTCAGTAACCAGTCATTTTAACCGTTAACCCAATCGACGACTTGCTTTCATGGTGCAACGCGCTGAATCGAACCGATCCAATACCGCATTGGATCCTGTTTTTCTGAATGACGGATCGAGCAGGCCGGACAGGACTGTGACATTTTTCTGGATATTTATCGCATTGCACGTTGCCGTGTGGATGGCGATTTGCCTGATCACGCAGCCCAACATGCCGCTGGACATGGTGGAAATGCTTTACTGGGGCCAGCAATGGCAACTGGGCTATCACAAACACCCACCACTGCCGGCATGGACGGCTGCCACGATGTGGGAGGTTGGACAGCATCATCCGTGGACCATGTATCTCACCGCGCAACTCACCATCGCGCTCACTTATTGGGCCGTCTGGCAACTGGCGCGGGAAGTGCTTTCATCAAAACTGGCGCTGTGCAGCGTGTTGGTCATGGAGGGCTGTTATTACGGTACCTATATGATCAACGACATCAACAATACGATTATGACACGTCCATTTTGGGCGTTGACGATCCTGTTTATGTATCGCTCACTGACCCGCCCAAGGCAGCGCTCCGGTATGCTGTATTGGTGCCTGACCGGTGCAGCGATCGGATTGGGGATGCTGTGCAAATACTACATGGGGGTGCTGGTGCTGGCGTTGTTAATGATTCCGGTTTTCCTGCCAGCGACGCGTAAGACGCTGCGGACCGCCGGACCGTGGGTGATGGGGGCGATCGCCTGTCTGATTTTCCTGCCGCATTTTCTATGGATGATCGAAAATGACTTCATCACCATTCGCTATATCTTTAATCGCAGCGGGGATGCGGCGGCCTCATCTGCGGTGTCGGGCCTTGCCGCCTGGATGAAACATGTTACCTCGCCCGTGGGATTTCTGGCATCTCAACTGGGGGCGGTGGTTCCGATTGTGATGCTGCTGTGGCCGCTGCTAAAACGCTCTCAATACCTCAATCAGATAGAGACGGATGCACACTGTACAGTTGGCGACTGCCCGGAGGGATTGGCTTCGGTGGCATTTTTCCGCAAGTATCTGATGATCGCCGTCGGTGGACCGGTAGCGCTCTATTTATTGCTGGCGGTGCTGACCGGTGCTTCGATTCGCAGCATGTGGGGCGGACCGTTGTTCAGTTTTCTGGGGCTGCTGCTGATTGTGCTGTTAAAGGTCGAATTTGACCGCGCAGCCTGCCGCAAGGTCATTCGTGATTCATTGATTGTGGGCTGTCTGATGGCGCTGGGATTGTTTGTGCGAAATGGCTTTGGGCCTGCCGTGCGGGGCGAGTTGTCCAAAGTGCATTTTCCCGGTACCGCAGTGGCGCGGAAGATTAATCAGCGCTGGGAGCAGCGGTATGCCGTACCGCTTCAGGTTGTCGGTGGAGAGATGTTTGTTTCGGGATGCGTAGGGGTCTACTCAGAGCAGCGCGTGGACGTTTTTGGTGATCTACTTCCGGAAGCCAATCCGTGGGTAACTGACCAACGGCTGAAGCAGTCCGGCGGGATGATCGTGTGGGACATCGACGAACAGGGGCCAACGGCACCGGCCGCCTGGCTAGATCGATTTCCTCGCGCGGAAGTTCTTGCTCCGGTAGTTTGTAAAACCCACGCATTAACGGGAGACGTTGATGCCAACGTCGGCGTATTGCTGATCCCTCCGCGCAATCCGAACATTGCCCGGCGCCCCGTTATCGATCAGTTGCGGTAGTCACTAAAAAACGTGGCTACGCTCGCCAGAGCGTGGTTGGCTTACCCTGTCACCTTCTATCCTCTGCCGCACTCCACCGTCTGGCAACGGCAGCTACATTTTTATTACGGGTAGTTTGAACAGCCTTGGCCGAACATATTGGCGCATCCTGAACGGACATGGACTGTTGGTCCTTACTCAAATCGTACCCATTGGCCATCGATCAGCCGATCATTGGGTTTAAACCGTGACTTGTAGGTCATGTGCGAACAGCCATCAACGTAGTAACCCAGATAAAGAAACCTGAGTTGCTTCTGTTGGCAAAACTGAATCTGTTTCAGAATCGAATAGGTGCCGATTGAATCGCCTTCAATGCCGGGATCGTAAAAGGTGTAGACTGCCGACATGGCTCGCATTCCCAAATCGTTGATGGACACCGCGATCAACCGGTCGTCAATCCAGTAGGTCATCTCGAATGAATCAAAACAGCTTTTTACAAACCCCCAGACGTATTCCTCCAAATCGATATCTGTATCACGTTTGGCCAGGTTACGTTGCCGGCGGTGGCGGTTGAACAATTCCGTTCTGGCCTGATCACCGCGCATCTCGTTAACCTCTTGACGAAATTTCCGGTCACCGCGGTTGAGCACGCGACGTTGATTCTTGCTAAAACGGAATTCGCCAATGTCTATCCGCAGCGGCTCGCAGGCGCGGCAGTTGGGACAGCGCGTCTGGTAGATGAACTCTCCGGTGCGACGATGTCCCTGTGCCAACCGTAGGTCGGTTTCGGCGGCGGTAATTTTTGTCAGCGGCATGCGCAGCGGCATTCTGGCGATTTGATCCGGAAGATACGGGCAGCTTTCCGGTTCATCGATAATGACGATGTCAGTTACTGGTTTGGCCTTCATCGAATCTATGCCAGTTGAAAACCGTGTAGAAAACCGTTTAAAGAATCCGGAGAATACCCTCCGGGAAGCGATTCCCAAACTGGGGAATGACGACTATTTAATTACGCCCACATTGTAGAGGTGCGGAGGAATAGTGCAAGAATTTGCTGTGCTTTCACGTGCCGTAATTCTCATTCAGGGTAAAACGGTTCGAAGTCTGCACTGGACAACCCCGCAAGTAGTGGCAGTTTTCACCGCACGCCGCATTTTTGCCCTGTCATTGGCGACTTTTGACATTTCTTCTTTGCTTTGAGGCACGAGGTGTGCAACGGTAAGAACATGGAGGATAACGTCAAGGCTACGGCTGTCTGTTCCTCCAGCAGCTTCTTTCGTTTCGTCAGGAGAACCTCGCAGACCAGCAGTCGTGGTATTGATGAGCTTGATACGCTCGATAATGATCCTGCGGCCGGTCGTGTACGTCGCCCAGGCGCAGGCCGAAAAAAAGTATCGCGCCCGGCTCCGCGATAGAGCAGAATTTGAATTCGCTAACCGAAACGAGAACCACCGGTGATCCAAATGATCCAGAAACCATCCGGTCAACTGTTCTTTTCCACAAACTGTTGCCAAAATGGAACTACACAATCCGGCCGAAAATCGGACAGTAATTCATCGAGCGATCCTTAGCCACGTTGCAGTCAAAATTTTGGCAGGTACTGCAAGATTTTATTTTCACTCGTTGCTTGACAACGGCATGACAAACGGTGAAACCGAAAAAGAACAACATTGAGTTTCCGCAACAGATTCCTGCACGAAAGATAACGACCTTTTTTTGGATTCCTTCACGCACCGCCGCGAATATTTCGAAGCGATCATGCCGGTCGGCTTGTGATCTGCCATTCAATGACCCTTGCGTTTAATCAATACTTCAACCGAAGCGACTTGGTCAATTGACGCGTCGAAGGTTGCTGTAATTCCCATCCCGCTCGCTCCTCCAGATGAAGTCGATATTGAGCCACTGGAGAAATCATCCATGCCATCGTGATAGCTGGCCGCTGCTTTAATGTCGGATAGCTCCAGAATAATCCAGGTGGCATGGAATTTGTCTTCCGTGTTTTCGGTTTTACTATGCCCGTATAGCACGATTCCCTTGCCGTTATTGCGCATACTGCTACGATACTTTGCCAGCACGGCGTTTCGACTTCATTCCGCTCTGGATGATTCCGGTCGTTTTGATCTATGCCCGCCGCCGGGTCGACTGCCAGAAGTGCGGCGTAAAAAGTCGAATGGATTCTATGGGCTACGGGCAAGAATCATCTGACGACCGAATATCAGCGGTTCCGCGCTGGCTGGGCCAGGCGGATGAGTTGGAACGAGGTGGCCAACAGCTTTCGTGTCTTGGGAAAGAGCGCACCAAGAGTCTGCAATGTAAGATTGAGCCTATGAAAGCAGCCGCCCGAACGCTACTTTCGAAACGAGAGTTGTTATTGAACTGGTTTCGCGCTGAGGGCAAGCTATCTTCGGGCGTTGTCGAGGGTTTCAACAACAAAGCAGAGCGGGTTACCAGAAAGTCCTATAGGCTCAGAACCCAAAATGGCTATGGAACCACGCTGTATCACAACTTGGGCGAGCTGCCTGAGCCAGAAGAATTCACCCACAAATTCTTCTGACGAGGCTTTTTAAAAGAGAAGATCCGAAGAATGGGCAGACTGGTGGGACTGCGCGACGGTGAAATATCTATCTGGTGGGAAATCAATTACTGTTTGCGGCGATAGGTATCCGATCTTCCATCCCCCCAAGTGACCGAAATTTCATCAGCCTTAAAGCGAAATGATTCGAGGTTCAAGTGGAGGATTTCGCCTTTCTTAAACTGCGTCTGGTGAGGCCCCAACAGGATTGCCGGAGACTTTGAGTCCCAAATGACGCTTACGTTTGTTGTCGCCACGTCGAATCCACCACGGCCATCGGTGACCTGAGTCACTAACGGATCCGTTCCCAACCAGCCCTTGGGCGGTGTGTACAAAACTAGCCCGTCTTTGATCACAGCGCTTCCCGCGCCTGGCGGGGTGATAGCGGAACTGGCCACGATGGAATCTCCATCCTTGTCATTGGTTATCACATTGATGGCAAGCCCTTTCGGGTTGACCGGGGCCTCAACAAGGTCGGGGTTGGCGTAGGGGACCCTCTCATTGTTCGGTAACCGCGTTAGATTCTTGACAGGCGATTGGTTTCCATCGCCGACCGGTTCGTCAAACGCAACCAAATACATATCCTCAGTTGCAGGCAGCGCGGGGTTTCGGCTCGGATTTAGAGTTACCCGTATGGCCCCCCGTTTTTCAATCGCATTCTCCGCCCAGCGCAGCAGCACGCGGTCCGCCCCCATCACCCCGACGCCCCTCAATAGCGTAATGGAATCCGGTTCCGGACCACTTAGTGTGTCTACGCCGTCCGCCCCACTCGCACGGCGGACAAATTCGAAATCGCCTCGGGATAGCCCTTGGTTTTCCTTCAGCCGTTTGAGATCCAAAGCAAGCGTCATGCCAGCTGGGATTCCCACTCCAACAGGATTGGAAAACAACTCACGTTTCAGAACTCCGGTTTCTGCAGCCCAAACGACCTCATCCGGCCGAATATCGCCGGGCGTTTGCGAGCCCACCACAAAGTTATCCAGATGGGCGTAAGCGTTTGGGAACTTCAGCTCCACAGACCGCGCTCCAAAAATTTGCAGTCCACGAAGCACCTTCTGCGGCAACGCCTCGGTAACCTCAGCCCGCCGAACCAGCACCCGTTTTTGCTGACCGAAAGAATCATAGTTGGCCCACACTTCACATACGGCATCAGTATTTCTTCGTTTCAGCAAAAACGAATGAAGATCGATGGTGTTTCGCTTCCCGATAGTACCTTGAATCATCACAGAACGTTGAAATTCACCCGATCGCAGGTAGTTGTTCCCCAAATGAGACTCAACCACCAACCCGTCGAGTTCTGTTCCGTATCCCAAATTCCGGAAACAGACACCAATCTCGCTGGAAGTAGTTGGGGTAAAGGCGTCGTCCTGCCCGGCAACATACCGCATCACACGAGGATGCCAGCGCGGATCGATCGCGTCCTTCGTCATGCCAACAGTGTCTTCGAAATCGATCATTACGGTTGGCACAGCGAAACGTTTTGCGTTGCTGGTCGCCGCATCGTTACGGTCAACCATCAGGCCATACCACCGCGCCGGTGCCCGAACGTCTTGAACGCGATAGTAGGTGCCAGTCGTTGGAACGTCAAAATCATCCTGGCTGGCAGTTGAAACAGATTGCATGAAAACCGGGGACGTAGCGCTGTTGGTCAGTCCTGTCAGGGCAACGAAAACCAGCGCAGCACAGCCCGAGATACCGGACCACCGACTTTTCGGCCGTTCGCTGGCCAGACGCTCAATCCGGTATACCATGGCCTTATAGCTGGACGCCATCGGGCATACTCCCACCGCTACTTGCCGGCGGTTAAGGGTCGCCAGTTGGATCAATACCTCGGCATAGTTCTGCGCAGTCCCAGTGGCCGCAACGGCAATGTCATCGCAGGCGGCTTCTCGATTTCGCCGAAGACGCGCGGCGGTGATCCAGACGACAGGATGGAACCAGTAAAGATTTCTGATAATTAGCGTCAGCAACTCGACCGCAACATCCTGACGCTTGATGTGCGCAACTTCATGCAACAGCACAGCTGAAACCTGCTCATCGGTGAGCGTCTCAAGCACCGATTCTGGCAAATAGATCTTGGGACGAAAAATCCCGGAAACAAAAGGACTGTCGCCGCACGGCAACACCCGCAGACCAGGCAGACGTGCCAGTCGCAATTTCTGACAACAGTCTGCCAAATTAGCCCGCAAAACCGTCCCGGTGGCTGCAGTGGCTCGCCTGAGAAGCTGTCTTGTCCGCACAAACGATGCCAGCAGGTGCAACATTAAAACGGTCACCCCACCCAACCAGCAAACAAACAAAAGAGACCATACCGGCAATAGCCAATCTCTACTCGGCGAGAAAGCAACTGCGAGCGGCCCCCCGGCTTCCCGGATCATGCTGAGGCCTGGAGGTTCGGGGGGAACAACAAGGTCGGCTTGGGGGCGAGTCGGGCCGGCCAGTTGGCTGGAAAATTCCAAATTCGTGACTGCGGAACTTTCTACCCGAACACTTTCACCTGTTGTATCGAAAAGATTAAAGAGACTGATAGATGTTTGCGGTGCAAGCGGCGCTGAAATGAGTCTCAACAAAACCATGGTCCACAGCCAAAATTGCCAACGCGGCGCAATTTGGTGACGGAAAACAAATGTGAGGCCTGCGACAACCGCAAACAAAAGCGTCGCCTGCCAACTACAAACCCACATCTGTTTGGCCCACATTGATTGAAAACTGGTGTAATCCATGTTCAGAAATCCAATGGGGTCACTTTGAACGTTTTTTGGAAGAAAGCAAGCGTCTCAAGGTCTTGATTTGGTCAGGTGAAAGATCTGCATCCTCCACAAAGTGTGCGACCAAAGCCGATGTGTCGCCACCAAACACTTTTGACAAGAACGACTCACTGCGCACCCGCACGCACGCCTCTTGTTCAATGGCAGCGCTGTAGAGGTACTTGTGGCCGGCAACCTGGTAGTCCAACGCACCTTTCTCGACTAGCCTGCCTAACATGGTGCGAATCGTACGGTGGTTCCAGCCTTGTGGCTCACTTAACTCTTGGATCACTTCAGCCGCGGTACGCGGTTCCTTGTTCCAGACGATCCGCATCACTTCCCACTCGGCATCGGAAATTTTCACTGGCTTCTCCAAAGATCTATCAGGCAGTTTCCTGAAAAATTACTGCACCGAAACTGCTACAAACGTAATCAATTTACAGTGTGGAGGCGCCCATTGCCAGTTCAGGGAGCCCCTTTGGCAAAAAATAGCGTTGGAAAAAACTCGACCGCATGTTGACTACGCGCGTAGCCATCCCTTAGACTCAAATGTATGATACGTGTAGTCATTATTGTTTCAGTCACATTCGCCTACCGTGATGTCCCTCACGTTTTTGGTTGAACGGCCGTTGTGCCTGTCGCAAGTCCCTCTTCCGTGAACGAAAGTTCGATTTTTTCTCTATGTTTTTTTGAGGCTCTCAAATGTCTGGAATTTCAATTACAAAATTTTTAATGGTGAACTGTGCCACGTTCGCCCTTGTCGCCTGGACTACGTTCTACGCACGGCTACCGACGGTTTCTGCGCAAACTATGGATGTCGGGATGAACCTGAGTTATTTCCCGGCACCGGCGTACACCCCAGAGTCAACGCCGAATGCTGTGTTACTCAATCAGCGCTACAATCCGTTTGATTCGGTCGAGCATAGACGTTTAAGCGCATACACCAATTGGAAGAACGCGGATCCCTTTCGCGTAGAGTTCAAGCGAGAGATCGCGCCATTCCATGTACTCCGATTCATGGACTGGGTCAGCATCAATAACAATCCACGTCAGGTCAATTGGAGTGACAGAACGGACTGGAGAAAAGTAGGGCAGCGATCGCAGTTTGTCGGTTTCGCGCCCCCTACCCAGGCCAACCCGGAGATACGTCCCGACCTTTCGGTGCTGCAGGGTGGCGGAGGTCGACAGATCGCCTGGGAGTGGATGATCCGCTTATGCAATATCAATCATTCTCACATGTGGGTCTGCATTCCGACCGGGGCTACGCCAGCTTACTGCGAAGAACTTGCGAAACTGATTCGGGACAACCTGGACCCAGGACTCAAGGTTTATGTCGAATGGTCCAACGAGACATGGAACGACCAGTTTTGGCAAAATCAATATGCCGTCACCGAAATCTGGAAAAAATTCGGGGCCAACCGTTGGGCGCGTCCGTTCAAAACCTTCTTTCGCAATACCAACGGTGCCCCCCCGACGGAAGTGGGACGAATCCTGCAGGCGCGATCTTCCCCAGATGCGGGCCGCATCCCACGTCTACTTTGCCTCCAAAGCCTTTGTTTCATTTGAAAAGGTCTTTGGCAGAAATTCGGATCGCCTAGTAAAAGTACTCGCCGGCCAAGCTGTCAATGAATATCTGAACACACTGATTCTCGATGCGGTCGATAACCCCACCTTCAATCCGAGCAACGTACGTCCCGATGTATTCGCGACAGCCCCTTACTTTGGTGATTACCAGGATGATGGCCGTGATGAAAACATCCTCGCCAAACTGAGAGTTAAGATGGAGGCCTCCATCGCCACCCAGAGATCAATGAAGACACTGATTGAGTCGCGAGGTCTGAAGTTGGTCGGCTACGAAGGGGGGCATCATGTCACGACCAACGGTGGAAGTGTCGTCGCCAACCCGGGAATTCGTCAATTGTACGTTGATTACTACCGGCAACTGGATGACATTTTCGGGACGTTCTGCCACTACAACCATGTCAAATCGTGGCAAAACTCCGGCTTCGGTGTGAAGAGCTATATCGGACAACCAGATTCAGAATGTCCTGCGTGGCAGGGACTGGCGGACTACATCGGTGTCGGTACAGAACCGGAGGAGCCAGCAGACTGCGATGAGATCCATGAGGATACCAAATGGCTGGATTACCCTACGGCCTTCAAACTGCTGGCTCCGCGGGGCACCGTGGTCGACATCTTCCGGGTGGATCCTGATGGAATGGAGATTCAAGTTGCTGCCAACTTGGAGGTGCGATGGACGCCGTTCTGGTTTCACGATGATGCCCCGTCTCTCGTTCATGGAGAAAACTATCTTTATTGCGTCGTTTATGCCACACCCGGTGATAACAAAAACCAGCGTTCTTTTCGCGACCTTGCATGGGAGTGGAATGGAACTCCGACCACTGCTCTGCAGCTCGACCATTTAAAGGCAGGTGACTTTATCAAGGTCACACGAACCAATCCCAATGGCACTACCCAAATCCTCGAAAGCCGTCTGGAACTGCTGTGGAACGACTACTGGTATATTGATACGAGGGAACTTCAACATGGAGAGTACTACGACTACGTCGTTGAAAAACTCTAAAGGGATCAGACAGAAGAGTCTGTCCAGATACCCGGTTTATCAAATTTACTCAACCGTTGTTTGGCCGCAGCCGAAAAGCAATCTCCCATAGCCCGGGGGTTTGCAGGTTCTCGGGCAGCCTCCTAGGAGTCTGTCTGAGAACCTATCCTGCCTTGGTTTTGAATTGTTGAAATGGACAAAGAAACGTGGACAGGTCCAATAGTGTTCGGCACGGCAGATGCTATTCGGTGCACGGTTGCAAAACAGGGGGATGCGGCAAGTAAGTAGACTTGCGCTGTCTTTGGCAGTGGCGCATAATCAGCAATATGACGCAGCCAACCGCCTTGAGCAAAACAAGTTTGGCATCGATGGAACATCGGTGGAGTCCACCGTTTATTCGTACAACGCCAACGATCAGTTACTGACAGAGGAATTCACCAATGGTAACGCCTTTGGTGACAGGGCAACGACTTACAGTTACGTCGATCCACTGACTGGCATCCATGGCACGCACCAGCAATCCAGCACTGCGCTGTCACAGGAGCAGGTTGATTATGACTCATTCGTGACCGCCACAACGGTAAAAACGTTCAGTTAGGCGTTCAGTTAGGCGACCGGCAGTTAGGAATTTACCATCCGTTGACGACGCTGCCAGCGTCGGAACGAAGCTGGCAGCATCGCCAACGGTAAGCTTTCAACTGCCGATCGCCTAAAAAGGTGTCAGCGTCGCTGACACCCTGGTTGGTCGGCTCAGTTGCAGCTATAGACTATTACGGTAATTGGCAAAAACCTGATCCGTAGCCGTCAGACGATGGTCGGCGGGCAGAACCGAATTGTTTGCCATGCGGCGACGGCGCGAGTTTCGATCGCGGTTGTGATTGGCATCATTGTCAGACCCACTATGAGAAGCTTGACTTCCCGCCAGTTGCGCGGGGGTTTGACGGTGTGCCCGGTTTTGCTGTAAATGCTGATCTTGTCTGTTCTCTGCTGGCTGACCATGTGTATCGCCGGCAGATGAGGGATCAAAATTGGTGCGACCCGATGGGAGGTCGGTTTGCCGGTTGGCTGTTGTGCTCAACTCCAGCGAAAAGCTCTTGATCGTACCGACGTTGCCACGAGAGTAGTCGATCGCAACCAGCAACCATAGACCATTAGGACCGGTGCCGTTGAGGGCCGCCAACGACATCACGGGGCGGTAAGACCCGGTGTAGTTGCCGGAGCCATGATTGATGTGCGGCCTGGCCTGGTCATCAAAAGTTGTCGCAACGAACTGTGTGCCGTCGCCGCCCTGTCGATTTTCCAACACGATACGCTGCTTATTTGGAGCGATCAGAACCAGTCTCAAATCGGAGATTTTCTGATGCTCAATATCCACCGTCACATTAACATCTGTCACACGTCCGGACACGTCGTTGACGTTAATCCAGGAGACACCCCAGGGGCTCGCTTGCCCACCGTCGCGAATTGGACGATCAAGATTGTTGGTGAACACGCGACCTTGCTCGACTGCCGGTTGGTCAGCGACGTGGGACACGTCAATTTTGAAGCTGCCGGTTTCCGAGTCTGCGTAGGTTCCGGCGACCGCAAAGTAAGTGCCGGGGGCCAAGTTTTTCGTCACGCGACTATTTAGCGAATTGCCGGCGTCATCATTTTGTGCGACCAGCTTTCCGGTTTTATCGTACACACGGAGGTAGGTATCGACATCGTTGCGCGATCCGTCGAGTGCAATGGTGGTGCGGCCGTTTTGAGTGATCGTGAATTGAAACGCGTCACGGTCACCTTTGGTTTCCAACGTCCCCTGCGCAGATCCATTACCGAGTTGGTTCAATGTAATTTTTGTTGCGTCGGCATTGGGGTGGTTAGAGTGATCGTCGGCTGCCGTCGGCGGTTGGACGGGAGGTTGCACTGGCGGTTGGACCGGTGTGGTCGCCCCCACAATGCCGTCAATCCACGCCGCGTGTACATCGACGCGCGTGTCGAACGAGTAGTCGCCCAAGCTTTGCGCATTGCCATCGCCTCCAGAGGTGACGCCCGCGATAACCTGTTGACCGTTGACGGTAATGAACGCTGGTCCGCCGGAGTCACCGGGCGCCGTGTTGGCCTCGGTGTGACGATCAAAGTTCCATGCGATATGTTCACCGGTGACACGTTCCAATTGAGTTGTGCCAACTTGCTTGCCCGTGTCATTTGGGTCAAATCCGCCGGTGCTGGTTCCGCCTTCGCCAAACCCCACCAAAGTCAACATCGTTCCGACTTGAGGCGCTGTGCGGTTAATCTGCATTGGGGTCACATTGGTGACCGCGCGATCGAGTTCGATGATCGCCAGATCGTCACCCCGGCCGAAGTTATTTGGGTCGTAGTCGGGATGAGTAATGACGCGGACGGAGTTGTAGGTTCTTCCGCCCACTTCAAAAGTCATTCCCCGGTCCGAAGCCCCTTCAACGCAGTGAGCGGCGGTTAGAACATGCGTGGGTGAAATTAGAGTGCCGGTGCAACCGTCGCCGACCAATCCAACCGCTGGAAATCCACTGGTTTGTTCGCCGTTGACGATCCGGGCGGTTGCTTCGCGCTGAGTGGAGTGAGTAGATTGACCGGTTTGGATGATGCCGGTGGTGGCTTGCGTTTGATGGGCCATGTGACTGGCCGCCTCGAACCCGACGGCCGCCATCAACTGGCGTGATTCGAGTGTTTCAAAACCCAGCTGTGCGGATTTATTTTTCCGTTGGCTGGTGCGACTCTTTTGCTTATGGTTCGAACGTTTTGGGTGTTTGAACATGGCTCGGTTCTCCAAGGTGGTTTGTTTGGGGCTGCCCCGTTTTGTATGTAATTGAAAGCGAACCTAGTGATCAGTGTGAGGCACCAGAATCAGGGAAAATCAGGAAAAACTTCCTGAAAACCTTCAAAACTGGCCGTTTCCCGAGTGTTTTGCTGTCTTCGATCCAAAAGATCGGAAAAATCTCTTCTGGCGATCGGTGACTTACGTGTTGCGCCTTGACGTGCAGGAACGTTTGAAATCCCGGCCTTTGAAATTGCGACTGCGAGTGGCGTTGAACAAGCTCGACCAATGCGTCTCGTGGTTGACAACGCAACGCGGCATTCTGGCAGTGGCGCGTCGTTTGTGAAGCTCCCTATAACTGACCTTGGTGAAGGCGACACGGTTCAGATCATCCAACGTCGCGGCGACTGGCTCCAAATTGGGTCGGTAATAGGGGATATTGACTGGAGGAAGGCAGCGGATTTGAAAAGCGTTTAAGTTCCGGGTTTTTAGGGCTAAATTGATTCCGGGGCTGCACCATTTGCTTTTAGGTGGTCTTGATCTGTTCTGAATGTGGATGTCGTGTAAAATGGCTTCATGGAGATCTCAGACAAAACGACTGACGAGATGCAGGCTGCGATGGACTCAGCACTGCGGGGAGATCAGGTGGCACTGAACACGTTGCTGATGCGTTTTGAAGATCGGTTTCGTCTGCTGACCCGGAAAATGCTCCGGGGATTCCCTGCTTTGAAGCGCTGGGAAGAGACAGACGATGTGTTGCAGAACGCCATGCTGCGGTTGCACAAAAGCGTACGAGATGCGCGGCCCGATTCTCCCCGGCAGTTCGTCGGTTTGGCAGCCACCCAGATTCGTAGAACGCTGCTTGACTTGAGCCGACATCACTTTGGCAAACGTGGACAAGGCAAGAATCATCAAACGGCTGGCGGCGGTCGCGCCGCGGATGATCCCGGAGGTGCGATCGAATCGGTGCAAAAGAGCGACGAGCCAATTTCGCTCGCCGACTGGTCGGCGTTCCATCTGGCGGTCGAGAACCTGCCGACTGACGAGTGCGAAGTGTTTCAATTGGTCTGGTATACCGGACTGGGGCAACAGGAGGTCGCCGATTTGCTGGGCGTCAATCGACGTACCGTTGTCCGGCGTCTACAGTCGGCTAGACTGCAACTGACGCACCTGCTGGCAGAGTCGCCATGACACACCGCAACGAAAGTAAGATTGCCGCGCTATTGGCGGATTGGCAGATCGCCAAAGAGGATGGCCGAGCTGTCACGCCCGAGCAACTGTGCCACGAAAACGGTTGCCCCGAAGTGACGGACGCCCTGCGGGTACAAATCGCTTTGCTAAGTCGGTCGGACTGGATGTTTCCTGCTTCAACGCCATGGTTGTCAGACGAGAACGGCAATTCGCTTACGCTGGATCGCTACGAGATCATTTGCAAGATCGGCGAGGGCGGCATGGGAACGGTCTATCGGGCGCGTCACAAAGCGATGCGGCGCGAAGTTGCCCTGAAGACGATCAGCGATGGCTCGATTTCGCCCAAACAGTTGCAGCGTTTTCAACGTGAAATCCGCAACGTCGCTTCGCTCAATCACGTCGGCATCGTGACGGCGTACGATGCGTTGGAATTTGAGGGCCGATGGTACCTCGTCATGGAACTGGTCGATGGCGAAAACCTGCGGCAGGTCGTTGATCGTCGGGGCGCTTTGCCGTGGGAGGAGGTTTGCGACATTCTGATTCAAACCTCGGAATCGATCGCGGCGGCTCATGAAATCGGCATCACCCATCGCGACATTAAGCCTTCGAATATTTTGCTGACCGGCGACGGGAAAACAAAACTGTTGGACTTGGGCGTTTCCAATGTCAGAACCCCCAATCCCGACGCCGGCGATCAATCGACGCACGCTTCGGCCTTGGACCTGACGGACACCAACGTCCCGGTGGGGACGCTTTCGTTCATGGCCCCAGAGCAAGCGCTGGACGCTCAATCCGCCGACGCCCGCAGCGATATTTACTCGCTTGGTTGCACCGCCTATTACCTGTTGTCGGGGCAGGTGCTGTTTCCGTCGGACAGCGTGGTCGCCACGATCGTGGGGCATCGTGAAACTGATGTTACACCGGTGGTTGGCAAGTTGGATATTTCGCGCGACATCAAAACGATGCTGGCCAAGATGCTGGCCAAATCGCCTGATGATCGTTTTCAAACCATGGCGGAGGTCACGGAGGCGTTGCGGGACGCGCGAACGGGCAAATCCAGCGCGGCAGCGTGGGCCTTGCAAGGCCCGCGAAGTGCTGCGGCAGCCCCCAATCGCATGTCGCCCGGCGCGTTGACATCGATCATTGCCAGCGCCGTGTTGCTGGTTTCCGCTGCGACGATTTTTATCTACCCAAAATTCGGTTCGCTTGCGGATTCAGGTTCAACCGCAACTGAAATTACAGGAACGTCAACGAGTAACGGAAGTGATCGAGTTGCCAATTTTGCGCGTTGGGTTTTCAATCAGCAAGGCGAGCTTGAGATCGAGGACGAATTTGGACTGCAAACCGTGGATCAGGTTGACGGATTGCCCGACGCGCCCTTTCAGGTGCGAGGCGTTTTTCTTGCTGACTTGCTGCCATCGCTTTCACTGGGGATATTTCAAACGCTTGGCGACCTGCAATCGCTGGAGTTAGTCGCTTGCGAGATCGACAATGAAGATTCGACCGACCTCAGCAGGTTACGATCACTTCGCAGCGTGTACCTTGATCAGTGTGAGATTGCGGCCGGCACGTTTGAGATGTTCACGACGATTCCGTCTCTGGAGGAGTTGCGAGTCGTTGATTGTCCGTTGCCGGAGGGAGAGCAGCTTGAGTTGCAGCCCATGCCTGGGTTGCAGTCGCTACAGTTGAACGGTCTCCCGGTGGTGGATCGGCATGTCAAACAGCTTGGCAAAATGCCAAACCTCATTTCGCTTGACTTGTCCAGTACACAAATCCGCACGAGCGCATTTGAATTGTGCGATGGCCGAACCGATGTCGAGTCGCTGGATATTTCATCGACGCCGATCACTGACAAGGACTTCGAAGGGTATTCAATCCCGGGACTGCGGAACCTCTACCTGGGTGAACTGCGATTGGGCAGCAATGCAATCAAGTTTATTCTTGGCTCTCCAGAACTCGAGTATTTGTATTTGCAAAAGAATGATCTGGCGGCCAATATGCTGACTGAGCTGGCGAAATGTCCTTCGTTGGTTTGGCTAAGTCTGAATGAGATTCCGTTGACGGTGCGAGAGATCGAAAAGCTGAATGGTCTTGTGAATCTCAAGTCGCTGGACGTATCGCACTGTGAGCTGTCGGATGAAAAACTGGCGCACCTGCAAATTGGCCATTTGAATGCGCTCTTCGTGACCGGGAACCCCATTACGGATGCCTTTCTGGACTCACTTGAAGCAGGTAGTTTAGAGCAGTTGGACATCACCGATTGCAACATCTCGAAAGATGCAAAACGCCGTTTTCGAAGACGGTACCCGTCGTGCGAGCTGCTGACCGGCACCGCCTTCATCTATTAGCGTTTCTACGGCATAGTCAATGCTTCAGTGATCAAACCATCCAGTCGATCTCGCTGAAAACTTGGTCCACTATATTCCGACGGCATACCGCGTCATTGTCCCGCTGGTTCCGCCCGGATGACGACTCGTTGTTCTCGAATGATGCGAATGATGCGAACGCAGCGAAGCCGTACGAGGGCGAGACCGGGGTAACTTCATCGGCCCCGTGGAGTTGATCGGACGAATCGTCTGAATCGGCCAAGTTAGCAAATGAGCTTTCCGCGCGACTGCCGTCGCTGGTTGCGATGTCCAGCGACCATCCGTTCAGTTGTCCTCCATCAAGGTCGGCGCGATCCTGAACGATCAAACGCCATTGACCATTTGCGTCCTGACCATCCAAACGATCGAGTGATCGTGCCGGGCGGAACGTGCCCGAAAACGGTGCTCGTCCGCGATTGATCGACTGATCCGCATCGCTGTCGAAGACCGTGTTATCGAAACCGTTGCCAGAACCACCTTGCTGATTGACCAGCACAACGCGCTGGCCGCTGGGCGACACCAAGACCAATCGCAAGTCGCTGACGTAGCTGTGGTCGATGTCGACCGTAACATTCACATCGGTGATCGCACCCTGTGTGCCGGAAACGTTGATGGTCGAAACCACGCGGTCAGTGCCAAATTCACTGATCTCTTGCGACTGATTGTTTTCAAAGGTGTAGGTGCCTGATTCATCACCGCCGCCATTATCATCCGCAACGTGATTGACTTGCAGGCTGTACTCTCCGGTGGACTCATCGGCGTATGCACCGGCAACCGCGTAGTAGTCTCCCGCACCGAGTGACGTGGTCAGCTGGCTGTTTAAGCTGCCGCCGGCGTCGTCATTTTGAGCGACCAATCGTCCGCCGGAATCGTAGACTCGCAAGTAGGTATCCAAGCCGCGATCCGTCGCAGTTAACGCGATCGTAGTTTCGCCCGCAGCATCAACGGTGAACCGGAACGCGTCGCGGTCACCGGATTCTTCGAGTGTACCGGTGGTGGTCCCGTTGCCGCTGCTGTTGAGTGTCAACAGCGTGGCGTTGCTGTCCGGTCGACTGCTGTGGTCATCGGTTTCGTTTCCTCCATCATCACCACCGTCGGTGTCGCTTTCGTCGCCGCCATCGTTGTCGTTGCCGCTATCACTGTTGCCAACGATGCCGTCAATCCACGCGGCGTGAATGTCGATGCGTGTATCAAAGGAGTAATCGCCCAGTGATTGAGCATTGCCGGTGCCCCCCGAAGTGACGCCAGCGATCTGGAAGTTTCCGTTGATGTTGACGAATGCCGGCCCGCCCGAGTCGCCCGGTGCGGTGTTCGCTTCATTGTGGCTGTCGAAGTTCCATGCAATGTGTTCGCCGGTAACGACGTCCAATCGAGTCTCTCCGACTTGCTTGCCGTCGTCATTCGGATCAAAGCCACCGGTGCTGGTTCCGCCTTCACCGAAACCGACCAGCGTCAGATTCATACCAACCTGCGGCGTCTGGCGAAACAACTCCATCGGCGTAATGCCGGTGACCGGGCGACTGAGCGTAATGATGGCGAGGTCATTACCCGCATCAAAACGATTGGCGTTGTATTCCGGATGCAGCGTCACCGCAGATGAGCGATACGTTTGGCCGCCCACCTCAAACGTGACACCTCGATTGCCGACGTTTTCTAAACAGTGGGCAGCAGTCAACACATGGCTTGGAGAAATCAGCGTGCCAGTGCATCCCGTCCCCACGTATCCCACGGCGGTGAATTCGCTCGTCTGCTGACCATTGACAATGCGCGCGGAGGGCGCATTCGCGCCCTGATCCGTCGATATCGCGTGTTGGTGGACAGTCGATGGAGCAACCATCGCCGGTGCCGTATCTGGGGAAGACATCAGCGATTGAAGATCGATCGCCGCGATATCGGCTGCCATCAGTTTTCGGTTTTCCAGTGGTTCAAACTCGAGTACGTTCTTTTGAGAGCGCCGACGTAGGCGGGCGGAGAGTCGATTTTTCATGTTCGTAAGTCCTTGGCACACAGGAAGAAATGGCCTCACGGCGAAGTGTCATGAGACCGGCCAACGCTTGGCCACCGATGAAAGCGGAGGCTGCGACACAATTGAGACATGAAACTGAAAATTTCTTTCGCCGGTTGCCCAACTGGCCCTTGGCAACTGGCATTGGGGACAGGCTTCGGGGTAGATCAAAAAACAGAAAACTCCGACAGCTCTCGGTGAACACCAGCATCTTTCTCCCCTGTTAGGCGATTGGCAGTTTTCGCTCTTTCTCGGGCTGTTCACCGGTCTTGCACTTCTGTGGCCGCCCGGGATTTTTCCTCTTCTTTTTACCTTTGCCGGCCCCGTGCTATCGCTTGACGGCGATTTCGAGGAATTGGACGAGCCTTTGCTGGCTTTGGTCAGCCGAAGTATCGAAGTCGGAAGTTGGACGATGCCTGTGAGCGTCGCGCGCTTCACTTCCGAGTTTGGCCCAATGCGAAAAACCTGAGCATGTCAGCGAGTTCTGATACGCCAGATTTCGCTATTTTCACCCTCAAAACTTGAACTCAAAATTCTTGAACTCAAAATTCCGGTTCTCGCTGAACCGAGAGATGATTATCGCAGATTACTCCTGAGTCAGTGCCTGTAAGGGGTGATTTGAAGCCGTTCGAGTGCGGGTTTCTTCCTGTTTCTCGGCTCTGAGCCGATATCTCCATCACAACTCCCGCATTGGCAAAAACTGCCAGTCCAAAAACTGCAGGATTGGAAACACAGCAGCTAGGAAAGCTACATCTACAAACGCGACTCATGCCGATGGGGGCTGAGATTAAAAATCGCGCCAGCCAAGAAATGAAAAACAAGGCTGTTCCCGGCGAAGCTCTCCCGGTTGCCGTTGCGGCGGGAGTTGGCACGGGCGCTTAGGCATGTTAACCGCATCCGCTGATTATGACGGGAGGGCGTGTTCGGAAGTCGTTAAACAGATGCACAAGTACATCGGGAGGTCGATCATCAAATGACGATTGGTGGTATTGATCGAGCAGCACCTTAAGTTGTATGAACGGTGCCATGCAGGATGCGACAAGACGCAGAAGAGTGTCTGACGGTTGGGCTCTAACGCTTTATCGCAGCCAAATATCAGGTTCACGAGCATATGCCATTTAGGACTCGGGTTTATCATGCCGAAACCGCAGGTCTTACTACTCTACTACGCATCGATGCGACTGCCTGTAGGGTTTTCCCGCGAGTTGTCAGTTTGCATCCAAAACCAATTTTTCCTTAGCTTTTTTGGTGGTTATTGGACGTTAGGTTGTCTCAATTGTTAGCGCGCACTTCTTACGATGAATTCTTTAGGATTAGTTCTTTACATGCCGTTGTAAACCGATATGTTGATTCGCGAGCGGGCAGACCACGTTTGCGTTTACGCAGGTCTACTTTTTTTTGCTCGCACTCTTTAACTCGTTTCCAAACATAGAGGTTCTAAAATGATGACATCCAATTTCATTAAGGCCACGCTCTTGGCTTTAAGCGTCGCAGTATTGTTTCTTGGTTCTTCGACGACGGCGATGGCTCAGAAGAATAAAGTTATCCTGCGAGATGCGGACAAGCCGAAAACGCCGCTTTACTCTGCATCCTATGATCGAAGAAATGGTCGGCTTAACCTTATTTTCCATTATCAGAAAGTTCTGTTTGATGCAAAGCACAGCCGTGCCCGGCATATTGATTCTCTTACCTTGGGTGGCAAGGTTTATAAGGTTGAACTTCATGCAGACAGCGGTCCAAGAGTCAACGGACGTTACATTTACAACCGCAACACTGTAAAAAATAATTTTTCAATTTTTGTGGGTAAATGGAGAAATCTATCGAAGGGCTTGGTCTTCAGGTTGAATGATCATCCCGGTGGTGGTGGTCTGATTTACTGGGTCAGGCTTAGGTAGTGATCGTCGGCGAATACTTGCCATCGGATCTGGTCGCGACGGCGGCCCGACAAGCTTATCTTGAACCAAAGCGGTTTGAGGTTGGCTGATGGATCACACCGAAAAATCTTTTTAATACGTGAAAACGCAAGTCGGTAAAACGGCTTGCGTTTTTCGTTGGCGTTACGATAACTCGATCCGTCAGTTACTAACGTTATTACGTTGTTATCCGGGGGGCTCGACGGCGGCCATCTGTAGTCTGTCTTGGTTCAGCGTGAACTCGAATTTTGAGTTCGCGTTGTCTCGTACCAACGTTCTTTTTTGCCGTTGCTTTGCGGGTAGTAAAGACTGGTTCTGGCATGCGACAGATCAAAGACTCGCAAGAAGATTTTGATGCCTTTCCGGTGGAGGTGTCTTACCGCTGCTTCCACGCTCTGGCGAGCGTAGCCACGACAACTTGCTTCAATAAATTGCATGTGTTCTTAAACGCGCAGAAAAACAATAATTTACGCGAGCGACAACTGGGCGTTGCGGAACGGGCTGATATGGTATCATGGCGGCAAAACCGAGTTCCCTGAGGGACTTTCTTAAGCCACTTTACGGCACGTTGATTCGTATTGGCGAAAACATAAATGCGTTGAACCACCCATGTTTTTACTTGTCCATTTATTGCTCCCCCTGATTGGATTGTCCTTGCTTTGCTTTGGCACAATGTCTCAAGTTGCTGTCGCCCAAGTTGAGACCGCACACGTGTCGGTGCGTACTGCCGATGGCGGGACCCTCAGTGCAGAGCTGATGGCGATTGACGGCCAGCTGGTGGAGCTGAAAACCGATCAAACCGATCAAACCGATCAAAAAAGCCAATTCATCAACTTTGATAGCATCGAGAGCATTACTTTTGATAACCAACGAAGCACACAAAACGCGAGTGCAGGAACGTTCCAATGCCAATTGGCGGATGGATCGCTGATTAATGGGGCGTCTATTTCAATTTCCGGGTCCGAGGTGCAAATTGAACTGGCCGCCGGTGGGCGCATCGAACTGGCCAAAAGTAGTCTCAGGTATTTACTGCTGTTCAATTCGACCACCAATCCAAAAACCCGACAGCAATGGAATGAGTTTCTGACAACCTTCAGCTCGACCAGCGACGCGATCATCGCCAGCAAAAATGAAAGTCTGCAAGCAATCGAAGGAGTTGTCGGTGACGTTACGGAAGCCGGTTTTCAATTCGCGATGGGGGAACGCGCGGTGACGGTAAGGGCTGAAAAACTGACGGGAGTCTGCTTCTACCGCGCTGACCGCGAGTTCCCCGAACCTGTCTGTGAAATCAGGCTGGTTAACGGGTCCGGAATTGCCGTCCAACAAGCGGTCTATGTTGAGGAAGTGCTCAACTGCGTTACCTGTACCGGCGATCAAATCAGCCTGCCGATTGACCAAGTCACCCAGTTGAATTTTGCTGCGGGGCGCACAATCTATTTAAGCGATCTGGTGCCGACGACCAATGCCTGGCTGCCACTGGTCGCAAGCCCGGCGAATTTGGATGCGCTGGTAAAATTAAATTCTGCCATTGCTGACCAGGCTTTCTCGGGACAGCCACTTACGCTACGTAACACGCCAGCCGACGGGCTCGGTCTTGCGGTCACAACGCAGACCTACGCCAAGGGATTTGCAATCGCCGGAGGTGGCCGGTTGGCGTTTAATCTGAACGGCCAATTCAAAAGACTGACAGCGCTGGTTGGTTTCGATCCGGAAACCGAAGGGTTAGAGGGGAATGTGAGACTGGAATTTCGGGTTGACGATAAAAAAGTGATCAACGAAGTGCTCCAGAACCGGGAAGTCACCCGGCCGCTGCCTGTCGATATCGATGTTGAGGGAGTGCAGCGGCTGGTGATAAGAGTTGACTACCATGACAGGCGTTCTGTCGGTGATAGAATTCATATCGTCGAAGCGCGAGTGTCGAGGTGATCTCAATGAAAGCGATGAAAAACCTGAATCGGCAGCGCCCCAAAATCAGACGCGCACGTTCTGTTGTGAATTTTGTGTGGATCGTGGGGTGGGTATTCGGATTGTCGGGGGTACTGTCGTGGGATGTTTCGATCGCAACAGCGCAGCAACCAAAGCTGGACCAAAGACTGATTGACGTTCAGGAGCGACGCATCGCAGCCATTGCCAAAGCAACGCGTTCGAGCATTTCCATTTTCGGCCCGGAATCTCGGGGCGGTGGCAGTGGGGTGATCATATCGTCCGATGGATACGCATTGACGAACTACCACGTTGTTGAATCCAACGGGGCGTTTATGAATTGCAGCTTGCCGGATGGAAACCTCTATCGTGCGGTGATTGTGGGTATTGATCCAACCGGGGACGTTGCGTTGATCAAATTACTGGGCAGGGAAGATTTCCCTGCCGCCGGTATGGTGGACAGCGATGCCGTTATGCCTGGTGACGCCTGTTTTGCCATCGGCAATCCGTTTCTGCTGGCCACCAATTTTCAGCCGTCGGTATCGTGGGGCATCGTCTCAGGTACACACCGATATCAGTATCCGGCCGGTACCTTGTTGGAGTATGCCGACTGCATTCAGACTGACGCAGCGATCAATCCCGGCAATTCTGGCGGCCCACTGTTCAACGAGAACGGTGACCTGATCGGTGTCAACGGACGTGGTAGTTTTGAGAAACGCGGACGCGTGAATGTGGGTGTCGGTTACGCCATCTCTATTAATCAAATCAACTACTTTCTTGACCATTTGAAAAGCGGGCGACTGGTGGATCACGCGACGCTGGGAGCGACGGTTGCCTCGAATGAAGATGGGGCGGTGCGAGTCGATGAAATTCTGGAATCGTCAGATGCATGGCGGCAAGGACTTCGTTATGGTGACGAAATCGTGGCCTTTGGAGGGCGCGCTGTCGCCACCGTCAATCAGTTCAAAAATGTGTTGGGGATTTTCCCGAAAGGGTTCCGTGTGCCGTTGATCTTCCGCAGGGAAGGTGACCAGACAGAGATTGTGGTGCGTCTGACAGGCGTTCATGCCACCAGTCAGCTGGCCGAGATCATTGAAGGAAAGCCACTGGAACACTCTATGCCCCAGCCGAAGCCGACTCCTGAGCCACCGGGGGACTCCGGTGAGCCCCGGGATGCCAGCAGTGTCGAAGCACAGGAGCCGGTCAAAAATCCGTTCGCACACATGTTCGTGAATCGACCGGGTTTTACAAACTACTATTTCAACGCGCTCAATCGTGATCGAATCTGGCAGGAGTTTTGCGATCGCTGCGGAGATTGGAGTTCTGCCGGAGAGCGCTGGCGGATATCGGGCACTGATGAAAACGGAACCGAGGTGCTGATATTGCTGGGAGATGAAAAATCCGGCGTCAGGATTGGCGGAGATTCCTGGGCACTCGATCCGGAAGTTGACTTTTCGGCGCAACTCTTTCCGCCACGTTCCAACGGACTGCTGGTCGCGCTGCACTACTGGCGAAAGATGTTGGTCGCTGGGCCTGCACGATATGGCGACGTGATCTACTTCGGTAGTCTCCCGGGTGAGAGGCCGGGAATGCTCAATACTCTGATTGGTACCACCGGTGTGATTGAGACGTGGTTTCTGTTTGCTCCGGATACCAGTATGCTGGAGACCGTTGAAATGTATCCCGAGATCAACAGCACGCCCTGCCGATTCACGTTGCTTGATTACCGTAAGGCCAACGATTTGTTGGTGCCCGGTGCGATTGAATACCAAGACATCGACGGACAGGATCACAAGATTTCGATTGAAGGGATTGAGTTTTTGCCAGACACCGAATCGCCTATTGAGAGGGTGGAATGATGAATCGATCCTGTTTACGTTTGGCGATGGCATTGGGCATTTGGATCATCGGGTCGGTCTGCGGAGCAAAATCGGAGGCCCAAATAATGCGCTTCCGATCGGCGATCACGGAGACATTACCGAAGATTGTCAAGATCGTCGGCAGTGGCGGATCACGTGGTTTGGAGGCCTATCAAAGTGGCGTATTGATCTCGGCGGAGGGCCATGTGTTGACCACATGGAGTTACGTGCTGGACAGCGGTGTGATTACACTGACCACCGGTGAAGGATTTAAACACGAGGCGACCCTGGTGGGCTTTGATCCGAAGCTGGATATTGCGATTTTGAAGATCGATGTCGCCGACGCACCGCACTTCAGCATCGACAATATCAGTACCACCGAAGCGGGGGATCGCGTGCTGGCGTTCAGCAACCTGTACAATGTGGCCACCGGAAATGAACCTGTCAGCATCCAGCAAGGCTTTGTTTCAGCCGTTTCAAATTTGTCGGCCATCCGTGGCACCTGGCAGTCGCCCTATCAGGGAACCGCTTATTTTTTGGATGCGATGACCAATAACCCGGGGGCCACAGGAGGAGCCCTGACCGATCGAAACGGGAGCCTGATCGGTTTAATCGGTAAGGAGATGCGTGACAGCCGCACCGGTGCCTGGCTGAACTTTGGTGTGCCGATTGGAGAACTTAAATCTTCCATTCGCGCGATAATCGATGGCCAGCAACAGAGTTCATTATCCGAACGAGACACCAATCCGCGGCCGTCCGAACCGATGTCGTTGGAATTGATGGGCGCCTGGTTGGTTCCCGAGATTGTCAAACGTACGCCACCTTACGTGGATCGCGTTGCGGCAGGATCGGCGGCGGCCAAGGCAGGGATGGTCGTGGACGATTTAATTATTGAAGTCGATGGGGTGATGACGCCTTCGAGCGCCGATGTCACGCAGCGCTTAAAGGGCATCGATCGAGATGCGGCGGTCCCCATCACTGTCCAGCGCGGAAACCAGTTTGTGGAACTGACCGTCAAACTGAACTAGTAGTCGTTTGGATAATTTTTCCTGACAACAACGGACTGACAAGTCGGCAGGCCGGACTGTTGTCTATATGCGCGGGGCAGGTGCCTGTTCCTGTGTCCAGCGACAGAACGAAATCTACCTGCCGTGGTGGGATGTTCTCAACTGCCATTTGCCTTATTTTGCTCTTCCACCGGTGTTTTTCAAAGGTTTCACCGGTGTGTGAATTGAGGCAGCTGAAGCTCAATAAAGTTGACCAGTAGTCAATATTTTGGCTTTCTGGGTATAATTATAATGTTTTTCAGTTAAAAAATCTGACGTGGCGTCAGATAATAGCTGTATGAACCAACGCCAAACAACCAAAAAGCAGGAGATCGAGTCACGCGAGGCCACGCTACTGGAAACGGCGTCCCGTATCCTGCTGGCTGAAGGGTTCGCAGCCCTGTCGATGGAACGGCTGGCCGACGAGCTTAACACTGCCAAAGGCACGATCTATAACCACTTTCCCAACCGGGAAGAGGTGTTACTGGCCATCGCAGTAAAAGCCATCAACAAACGTCAATCGTTGTTCGACATTGCTTCGCTGGCCCAACGTCCATCGCGTGAACGTATGATGGCAGTCATGGTGGCTTGTGAAATCTACGTGACTCACTACCCACATTACTTCCACGTCGAAAGTCTCGTCCGCCATGCGGCAATCTGGGAGCGCTGTACGGAGGCTCGTCGGGCACTGCTACAGAAGCAGGAGGAGCGCTGTATGGGCCTCGTGTCCAGTATTGTCCGCGGCGGTGTTGCCAACGGCGACCTGCGATTGCCGCAAGAAATCAGTCCGGAAGAGATGACACTGTCGCTGTGGGCGCTGACGTATGGATCTTACCTGATCAATGCCAGCAGTCCATCCTTGGAAGAAATCGGCATTAAATCGGTACACCGATCGGTTCGTTTGGGCTGCATGTGTGTTCTGGACGGATATCACTGGCAACCCATCTGGACGAACGAACAACGCAACCACCTTTTCCGGGAGATTTGCAGGGATGTCTTTCCTGATGAACCGGCACCGGTTGATTTCCACCTGCTTCCATAAATAGAATTCCGATTCCTGGAGACGATTGCGATTACGCATCATGAATGTTTCGCCCCCCCAAGCCCAACCGGCCGCGCCTGCTGCCGCCGGTGTTCAAAGCGCAGCACGTGTCGCGACCGCACGATCGTCACCGGCGTTGATTTTCCGGCATCGCTGGTACTGGATCGCGCTGCCGTGCGTCGTGGTTGCTGGTGTGGTTAGCGCAATGACGTGGCTGACCTCTGGACCTGCCGCGCCCTCTTTGTCCGGTGCGGACGACGAAGTGATTTATCAGACCGTTGGCGTGATGCAGGTCTCAGAAACGTCAAACACCTGGACACCTCATCGCTATACCGCAACCGTTGTCCCCCGTCGCACCAGTCGGCTTGGTTTTGAGGCTTCCGAGCGTGTGATTGAGATTCTGGTTGATGAAGGAGATTCTGTAACCCGGGGGCAGGTGCTGGCCAAACAGGATGCCACTGTATTGCAATCGCGTGTCAGCGCCGCGGCGGCCAGCCTCGCCCAAGCGGAAGCGCTTTTGGCGGAACTGATTCAGGGGCCGCGTCGGGAGACCATCAATGCCGCCCGATCCGAGCTGGTGCGTTTGAAAAACCAGGTCAAACTTGCCGAAGTTACCTTGAAACGACAAAAAAGCATGCGTGCATCCAACGCCGGTTCAGCTCAGGAGTACGACACGGCGCGGTTCGAGACTGCCGCCACCCGCGCGGCGGTTGATTCGGCCGCACATCGGCTGGCCGAACTGGAATCCGGTACCCGAAAAGAAAAAATAGATGCTCAACGCGCCACGGTAGATTTTTCCCGGGCGGCATTGCAACAGGCCAAAATTCGTCTGAAGCAAACCGTTCTCAGAGCGCCGTTTTCGGGAAAGATCGCCAAACGGCTTGGCGATGAAGGAGCGCTGCCTGCCCGGGGCGAGGCAATTTTGGAAATCATCGAAAGCGATCAACTGGAGGTTCGTTTTGGAGCCGCGCTGGCGATCGCCGCAGGTCTCAAATCGGGTGACATCATTCCTTTCACCGCCGCCAACCAACAATTCGAAGGCACGCTGGCTCAGGTGAGTGCCAGATTGGATACCGCAACCCGCACGCGCGAGGTGATCGTCAATCTGTCACCCGGCGACGCCAACAGTGTGGTTGCCGGTCAGACGGTCAAGATCGAATTCGCGTTACCTTCCAATCAGCCGGGGTTCTGGTTGCCCTCGGAGGCGCTTCAACCTCAGGTGAGGGGACTGTGGTCGGTGCTGGTCGCAAACAGGAACACGCAACCACGCACGTCATCGGTCGATGGCCCGCCCGCCGTCCAAACACTCACCCAACGGCCCACCGTGGTTCGGCGCGATGTTGAAGTTTTGTCTACTTGGGGAAGCTGGAGTCGGGTGCGCGGGACGCTGTCTGCTGGCGAACAGGTGATCGTTCAGGGGGCAGCGCGGGTATCGCCCGGCCAGCGTGTGGAAACCAGACCCGTTCAACTTACACCCCCGTGGAAGAACTCATCAACCGTCCTTGGCGGCCCTCATCAGGTCACCCAATTTCCTGCCACCACCCCGATTAAAATTGACTCCGCTGCCCGGGAGGTTCGGTGACGCAGGACACAACTGACACAGGAAACCGCGACGGTGGCCTTCGACCGGAAAGTGAATGTCATTGGTCCACCATCGGCATCAGCAACGGTCGATTGTTGATCCTGATGATTGCATTTTTGGTTGTCGGCGGACTGTCATCACTATCGGTGTTGCCCCGCATGGAAGACCCGGTTCTGACACCGCGCGCCGCGACGATCACCACGCTGTATCCGGTCGCGGATGCCGAACAGGTCGAATCGCTGGTGACCGATCGAATCGAGCAGGCCATCCGGGAAGTCGAAGCGATCAAGGAATTGCGATCGCAAAGTCGTTCCGGCGTTTCACTGATTACGATCGAACTGCGGGATGACGTTTACAACCCCGGACCGATCTGGAGTAGGATTCGGGGCAAGGTCGAGGATTCGATTGCCCTGCTGCCTCGGGAAGCCTCACGCCCGCAGTTTGAAGATCTGGACGTGCGTGCATTCGCCTGGATTGGCGGTCTGGTTTGGAAGGCTGACACCCCGCCGAATTATGCCATTTTGGGGCGCTTTGCCAAAGATCTTGAGGATCGCATTCGCGCCGTTGGCGGCACCGACGATGTGGAACAGTTCGGTCGTCCTGACGAAGAGATTATCGTGGATATCGATCCTGGCCAACTGGCCCAAGTAGGGCTGTCGGCGGCACAAGTTGCCCGCGCTATCGGTGACAACGACGCCAGAAACGCGGCCGGTTTCGTGCGATCGGATGATGAATCCATACCGGTTGAACTGACAAACCAGCTGGCATCGCTATCCTCAATACAGCAGCTGCCGTTGAAGAGCGATTCGATGGGACAGTTCGTGGTGCTGGGAGATGTGGCACGTGTCGATCGACGGATCGCAGACCCTCCTGCGCAAATGGGGCAGATCGATGGCCGCAAGGCAATGATGGTCGGCGCGATGGTCAGGCAAACCAGCCGCATCGACCGTTGGCGATCCGATCTGGAACTGGCCATCAACGAATTTAGCGCGACATTGCCGCCTGCGGTCGAACTGGCAACGGTGCTGGACCAGAATCGATACGTGCGGGAGCGATTGGGCGAACTGCTGTCGAACCTGGTCATCGGATCACTGGCCGTGATGGTGGTCGTCTGGATTCTGATGGGTTGGAAAAACGCGCTGATGGTTTCCACTGCACTGCCGCTGGTCTCCATGGCGGTTCTATCGGGGATGAGAATTATGTCCATCCCGGTTCATCAAATGTCCGTGGCAGGATTGATTATTGCCCTTGGATTGCTGATCGATAACGCGATTGTCATCGTCGATTCGGTCAGCAACCACTTGGCAAGTGGCAAATCAAAACGCGCGGCCGTATCGGCAACGGGAAAAATCCTGTTTATTCCCCTGCTGGCGTCCACGCTGACCACCGCGTTTGCGTTTGCACCGATTTGCCTGATGGGGGGACCGGCCGGGGAGTTCGTCGGGTCGATGGCAACCAATGTGATTCTGGCGATTGGCAGTTCGCTGTTTATTAGCCTGCTGATTATCGCTCCGTTGGCGACGATTCTGCACAAGGAGGGCTCCGGTAAAAATATGAAGGTATCGACAGGTGTCAGTACGGCGTGGTTCAAACCGGTGTTTCGCCGATTTCTTGGTGTTGTTATTTCATGGCCCAAGACCACGATGGTCCTTTGTGCGGGGGCGTCAGCAGTTGGTTTTTTCTGTTTGGGGCAGCTTCCGGATCAGTTTTTCCCACCGGCGGACCGGGATCAGTTCCACATTGAACTGGAATTGCCGCAGAACGCGTCCTTCGCCGAACTTGAACGCGTCACTGCGGACATCACTGAACAATTAAATATGCACCCGCGTGTACAGCAGACGACGTGGCTATTGGGGCGCAGTGCGCCGACATTTTACTACAACATCATTACCCGCCGCCAAAACGCTAAAGAGTACGCTCAGGCGATCATCCAACTGGATTCCAATGAGGGTTCGGTCAGCGTGATTCGCAGCCTACAGAAGCAACTACAGGATTCTTTCCCCGAGGCCCGGTTACTGGCGCGGCAGTTGGAGCAGGGACCACCGTTTGCGGCACCGATCGAGGTTCGTTTCTTTGGGCCGGACCTCGACATTCTGAGAACGCTGGGCAGTGCGACCCGCAAACTGCTCTCCGAACTGCCCAACGTGGTCCACACGCGTGTTGAACTGAATGATGCCACGCCCACCATCGCCGTCAATGTCGAAACTGATGAGGCGCAACTGGCCGGATTCACTCCCGGAGAAATCGCCCGTCAGTTGAACTCGCAAATGGAGGGGGCCACTGGCGGATTTGTGCTACAGGCTACCGAGCAAATTCCGGTGCGTGTGCGAACGATGAAAAGCCGGCGGCAGAGTTTGGCGGATCTACAGGACATTGACCTTGTTCTGGCGGCCCCCCCCGGAAGTGCAGGAGGATCAGCCAATGTTTCTGCAAAACGGGTTCCTCTGAACGCGGTGGCGACACTGGGGTTAAAACCCAAAACCGCAACGGTCTCGCGGGAGAACAGCATCCGGATGCAGGAGGTTCAGGCGTATCTTGCCGCGGGTACGCTGCCGTCAACGGTGTTGGCCAGACTTAAGCAGCGGCTGAATGACGGCGCAATTGAGATTCCTCCCGGCTACCGGATGACGTTTGGTGGCGAGGCCTCCAAACGTAACGATGCGGTCGGGAACCTGCTGGCCAGCGTCGGCGTGCTGGTCGCCGCCATCATCATGACGCTGGTGTTGTCCATCGGCTCCTTTCGTTCCGCGGCGGTGATCGGAGCGGTTGCGATTATGGCGATCGGATTTGGTGGAATTTCACTGTACGCGTTTGGGTATCCGTTTGGATTTATGGCCATTGTCGGGATCATGGGACTATTGGGCATTGCGATTAACGATTCAATCGTCGTGCTGACGGCGTTGCGACATCACCCGGAGGCCAGTCGCGGCAGTGCCACAGCAATCGTGGATGTGACGCTGCACGAGACGCGCCACGTGCTGGCAACGACCTTCACGACCATCGCCGGTTTTGTTCCACTGATCCTTTCAGGGGGGGGATTCTGGCCACCGATGGCCATCGCCATCGCCGGCGGAGTGGTTGGTTGCACTATCCTGGCACTCATTTTCGTACCGGCCACTTTTGCCTGGATGGTGACAAACCCCAATTAAGGCGACTGGCAGTTAGGAATTTACCACCTGTTGGCGACGCTGAGAGCGTCGGAGCGCAGCTGGCAGCATCGCCACAACGGTAAGCTTTCAACTGCCAATCGCCTAAAGTGATTGCACCACCGGATATTCATTCGTTTGATTACTTATTGCTGGTACCGCTATATGCCGTCATCGACCAGGCACTACCAGCCAAAACTGTTTGTGCGAAAGCTGTCGGCCGGGAGCCAGCATTCAGAATTGGCGTTCCGTATAGAAACGTGCTTCCGCTGTGGCGACCGTTGCGAAGTGCAGATCGACAATTGTGTGGACGTTGTCGGCATACCCGCCAGCCATGCAGGTCGCCACGGGCACGCTCCGATCCCGAAAGTAATCGAAAACCAGCCTGTCGCGTTCCCGCAACCCGGCCCGCGAAAGGCATAATTGCCCCAATCGATCCTCCAAAAACGGATCGGCACCCGCCAGATAAAACACCATATCCGGTGACAAACGGCTCCAAATTTGTTTCAGCGATTGCTCTAACTGACTTATATAGATGTCATCGCCTGTGCCGGGCGGTAGCGCCACATCCAAATCCCCGTCCGTTTTTTGAAATGGAAAATTCTTGCCGCAGTGCATCGAAAATGCGAACAGGCTGGGATCACCGACTGCGATCGACGCAGTTCCATTTCCCTGATGAACGTCACAGTCAACAACCAGTGCGGTTTTGATTACACCAGCGGATTGCAGCGTTTTGGCGGCAACACACGTGTCATTAAATACGCAGTACCCTTGTCCGGCATTGGCAAAAGCGTGATGCGTACCGCCAGCCAAATTGAAAGCCATGCCGTCTTGGGCCGCCGCAAAACCGGCGGCGATGGTGGCACCGGTCGATCGGCGAGACCGTTCCACCATTTTTTCCGACCAGGGGAAACCAATCCGACGTTGCTCAAGGGCTGATAATTCACCCGTTTTTATTTTCCTTAGATAGTCTGGCGAATGCACCAGCAAAATCTGGTCGTCCGTGGCCGCCGGTGGAATCAATAGTTCTACATTTAACTCTGATTGGGCAATGCGTTCCCGCAACAGTCGATACTTTGCCATCGGAAATCGATGCGAATCCGGCAGCGGTAACTCAAAGGTATCGGAATAGAACAGTTTCACGGTGGCGGAACGCAGGCAGGCGAGGTCCGGGGAGAAATTATTTCAGGTTTCGCCGGATTTCAAATAAAGGCTATTTCCATAAGCGGCTGCTGATGGCTATCCAATGACTCGTTGAGCTTTGTGTGCGTTTTGCAGGACGGCATCGGCCTGGTTAAGGCTGACGTTGTTGGTAACTTCTGCATACGCGTGCTCGGTTTCCCATAGAACGACTTTCTTCATTCGCAAGTCGTAGCCTTTGATCGAACGGATCAGATCCGGGCAAATCTCGGCCATCAGGTATCGAGCCATATTCTCCGCCGTGGGGTTATACGGCATCAGATACAATCGGTGCGGCTGGGCTGAACGGATGGCGTCAATGGCGTTTTGGTCCTCGTCCCACAACACAAACCCGTGGTCCCAATTATCGTCGATCCAGCCTTTGAACAGTTTGTTCAGAACTGAAAAATCAACGACGCGCCCCAACGAATCTACCTCGTTGCCAGTCACATGGAATTCGACCAGATAATTGTGGCCGTGCAGGTTGGCACACTTCCCCTCGTGGTTCAGCAGCCGGTGCCCCGCACAAAACTTGACCTGACGCATTATCGTGATACTCATGAGACTTCCGGTGGTGATGGGTTGCGATCAGCATTGCGGCTGCTGTTAAGGTGATTGGCAGTTGAGAGTTTACCGTTGGCGATGCTGCCAGCTTCGCTCCGACGCTCTCAGCGTCGGCAACGGGTGGTAAATTCCCAACTGTCAGTCGCCTAAGAGGCTACTG
Organism: uncultured Pirellulaceae bacterium; assembly: GCA_937967505.1. GTDB lineage: Bacteria > Planctomycetota > Planctomycetia > Pirellulales > Pirellulaceae > Mariniblastus. The sequence continues at coordinate 61,605 of CALCJM010000003.1, forward strand.
ATTGGGTTGATGGTTGGGTGTCTGATTTAGTTTGGGGTTGCTCTTGTGACGGTCTTTATCTCGCCGCGTTTTCTTGTCCAGATTTTGCTTCATTGCTTCGGTTAAATCTACTCCTGTTTGGTTGGCGATACAGATTACCACAAACAAAATATCGGCCAGTTCGTCGCTGATCGATCCTTGAACATCGGACGCTTTGAAGCTCTGTTCCCCGTAGGTGCGTGACATAATGCGTGCCAGTTCACCGACCTCTTCAGTCAATTGGGCCAGATTGGTCAGTTCAGAAAAATATCGGACGCCAATGTTTCGAATCCAGTCATCGACGGACGCCTGCGCCTGTGCGATTGTGATGTCTGCTGCCTGCTGAGTCATGGTGGCCCATTTTCCTGAAGGTTATTGGCGACACAGAATCCGCTATCGGGGACCAGTGATCACCCTTAGTGACAATGTAGCGGTCTGCTTGCCGGCAAAAATTGGATTATATCAGATTCCGTTAATGCTTCGATGCTCAAGTCGGCTTGTCGAGAACCGTTCTACAGAACATATTTACCAGATCGGGGTGATTGGCCTGTCGCCTGTGAGTCGCGCTTTTCCAGCCTTGTTTTACCCCCTGCCCCTTCCTGAATACTGTTTGATGACCAAGCCGCGAATCGTAACCTGTTTTCCGCTTACTGACGCTCACGTGGACCAGATCCGTGACGCCGCTGGTGCGGGCTATGAAGTGTTGAAATCTTCCCAGGAGACCATCCACGAAGATATCTTCTCCGCCGACATATTCTGCGGCCATGTTAAAACGAAACGTCCGGTTGACTGGTCGGCGATCGTCGCAGCGCGCAAACTTAAATGGATCCAGTCTTCTGCGGCCGGGCTGGACCATTGTCTGGCCCCTCCGGTGATCGCGTCTGATATCGTTGTCAGCGGCTGTAGTGCGCTTTTCGCGCGTCAGGTCGCCGAAACATCAATGGCGCTGTTGATTGCGTTGGTCCGCAGCATGCCTGTTTTTTTTCGAGCCCAACAAAGAAAAGAATACATCCGCCGCCCCACCGATGACATGCATCAAAAAAAGGTTGGGATCATTGGATTCGGAGGAAACGGATACCGCATTGCCAAAACGTTGCGTCCCATGGTGGGACAGGTCGTGGCGACGGATCTATTTCCCCAATCCGTTCAACATGCGATCGAAGATGGTGTGGTAGATGCCGTCTATCCTGCGGATGCCCTAGAAGAAATGATTGGCCAAACTGACGTGAACATTGTGACGCTACCGTTGTCCGAGGCAAATGAGAAACGAATTGGCGAGGCCCAGTTTTCTGCGATGAAACGTGGTGCGTATTTTATCAACGTCGGGCGCGGCAGCGTCGTTGACCAAGATGCACTGATCCGACATTTGCAAAATGGGCGAATTGCCGGTGCAGGTCTGGACGTGGCGGATCCCGAACCGATTGAAGTCCAATGCCCGTTATGGGAGATGGAAAATGTAGTCATTACGCCGCACGTGGGCGCGCAGTCCGCATGGAGGGTTCCGGTGACAGTTGAGTTCTTTTGCGAAAATCTTCGGCGTTACGCACAGGGGCAACCGCCGATGAATCTGGTCGATAAACCGCTTGGTTTTCCGCGGCCGCAGCATCGTGTTGAGTTAGGAGGACATTGGTAGTATGGATACCGAAGACGAAAGATCATTGTTTATGACCTCGGGGGATGACCTGTCGCCGACGGTCTCGCACCTCGAATCCCAGGTGGCGATGCGAAACGGAGACCTGCTGGATTGTTACGAACAGATCATCGACGGGAGGCGGCAAAGCTGGACGACACATTTGCGGTTTCTGAAAAAGCTAGGGTCTGGCGGACAGGGCGAGGTCTATTTGACGCGGCGGCGAGGATCGGACGATTTTACGCTGCCGGTTGCGCTGAAGATCTTTTCCCCCGAAAGATACCCCTCTCTGGACGATTATGAGGAGGACATGGGGCGGATGGCGCGTGTGGCCTCGAAGGTCGCTCGTATCCAACACGAAAATCTGCTTCAGGTGGAGAATTTTCTTGAACAGGACCAAATTCGGATGATGGTCATGGAATGGGTCGAAGGGTTCGACCTGCGACGATTACTGACGCCTAAAATGTTCGGTTTGTTGAAGCAGCGTGTGAGCACGAAACGCTGGAACCATGTCAACGATGTGCTGGTGACTTCCGGGCCGGTCCAACCACGATTTAAGGCGGGTGTCGCGGTAGCGATTGTGCGCGATTGCCTAGAGGCATTGGCAGCAATGCATCGCAACGGCATTGTTCACGGCGACGTGAAACCGGGAAATATCATGCTCAAACGAACCGGTCACGCGAAAATGATCGATATCGGGGCCGCGTTTGACATGGATGATCCACCATCCAAACGCGCCTGTACGCCAACCTATGCAGCAATCGAAGTCCTAGAAGGAAGTGCCAACACACAGCGCAGTGATCTTGCCAGTCTGGGCTATGTGGCGATTGAACTGTTGGCAGGACGGCCTCTGTTTCCCGATGTGAAAGGACTGGGGTCGTTGCTAAAGGCGAAACGCTCGCTGATTGACGAATTGCACTTGGTGCTGCCGGAAGAAGTTTACTGCAATGAACTGCTGGTCAATTTCTGTCGCGGGCTGATCAATCCCGATCCTCAGCAGCGCTTCAACAGCGCCGAAGAAGCGGATTTTCGAGACCAGGGAGCGGCCGCATTTCATCGGCAGTTAATCAAAAATGACCTCGCCAGCCAGTATCAGAACGATATCAGGATTTGGGTGGAGGAACTAATTGAGATCGAGTTATCGGGCGCAGATTTTTCAGGGTAAACCACGGCGGTCAGCGCCAGACGACGGGCCGCTCGCATGCGTTACGACTGTTGTCAGACGGTGGACGACTCCCTCGCAATACTTTTGCACACGATACTTCCACGCCCTGGCGAGCGTCGCGGCCAAAAAACAGGGGTCAGCGAAATGTCGCTTCCGGGGTTTGTTAGGCGACTGGCAGTTAGGAATTTACCATCCGTTGGCGACGCTGCCAGCGTCAGAGCGCAGCTGGCAGTATCGCCAACGGGAAGCTTTCAACTGGCAATCGCCTTACGCCCAATCCAGTCCGGTGCTTATTTTGACACGTTCCTCAAAATTACCCAGCAATCCACCAATCACGTCCCACTTAAGGGCGCGGCGAATTTCGATATCGCCTTGCTGGTTAACCCGGACGATCGAATTGTCGCTTACGCCTGCGTCTTTCAGATCGCTGGTGTGTAGTTCTCCGTCATCGATGATTTGTTTCAGATTCTCACCGGTCAATTCGATAAATTTCATCGCAGCATTCTCTTCGTTACTTTTCAGGTCCGTTGATTAACGTCCCCGACAGTATAACCATAATCCCAGTTGAAGATCATAAAAAAATGGTCACACGGCATTCCCGCCATGCGACCATCTTCGCACACAGGAGTTCCAACCGGCGTCAAACTTACCCACCTTTAAAATTAATCAGCGGGGTAAGTTTTTGGGTCACGTGGACCAGTGCACGTTGCGCTTTCATCACCGTACCGATATCTTTATAAGCTCCGGGGGCCTCGTCCCGCAGGAGAAAGGACTTCCTCCGATCGAACCAGATATCTGCTGTCTGGGAAGCAAACGCGTTGGCAGAAATTCGACGCCGCGCTTCGCCACGACTCATCTTTCGGCCAGCCCCGTGCGAACACGACAGTAACCCCTCCTTATTGCCGGTGCCGGTGACCAGATAGCTGACCGTTGCCATCGATCCGGGCACCACGCCAACGCCGCCTTTTTCGAGGCGCTGCGCTCCTTTGCGATGGACGTACCACAACTGGCCGAAGTGCTCCTCCCGTTGAAGATGGTTGTGGTCAAGATGGATGCACGACTCCATCACTGGCTCCATTTCCAACCCGGATTTTAACACACGCGCAATTGCGGACAACATTGCCAGTCGGTTGGCCTGTGCATACCGCCGGGCCCATTGCACGTCCTGCACGTAGGCTTTTCCGGCACTCTGGTTCACATCCAGTCCAACCATCCGACGGCCTGTTCCAGCCCGTTTCAAATGATGGGCGCTGATGGCCTGTCCCATCGACCGTGAGCCGCTGTGAATCATCAGCCAGAGTTGGCCTGATTCATCGGCGAGGAATTCGACAAAATGGTTTCCACCGCCAAGGGTTCCCAGCTGAACTCTGCCAGCGCGGAACTTCAACCTGTCAAGCCGATTGTCAGACAGCTTACGGGTCACCAGATCCTCGGGCAGTGATGCCGTGTCGGGTGCGTTGTGTGTGCTGTGTCGGTTGATCGGAACGGAGTTGGTTAGTGCGGCCAGTACCCACGCAGCGCCGGGCGCGTCGCGCAGTACTTGGGACTGGCCGTTGAACTTGACGGCCAAAATTCCGCAGCCAATATCACCTCCGACGACTTCCGGATACACCGTATGTCCGGTCGCCAGCACTGTACCAACGCAAGCCGTCCCCGCTAGGTGAACGTCCGGCATCACTGCCATGTGCTGCACGTCAGGCAGGCGCTTTAGCCGGTCCAAAGAACGACGAACGTCAGTGTCGATACGATGAGACACCCACTGCTTATACGTCGGTGGTGTTCTTTTAATTTGAGCCTTCATGGTTCTGCTCCTAGTGGTGATGATTCTCATACTCAATTTCAAACGAGAGGAGAGTCTGTTCAGGTTTGTATTTCAATGGACTTACCTTGTTCAAAAGATCGTGCCGGCACTGCCTGAAGAAGGCGCGCACGGACAGGGATGAGGCTGCTGATGGTCGGATCCACCAGAAAGCACAAGCGCGGACGCGGTGGGTAAGTTCGAACCGCGATTGGCAGATTGCCGGCAAACGCAGTAGGAATGTGCGTATGGCTGTTGTCAGCCGAAGAACGACCTGCCAATGGTCAAACCAAGGCTATCAAGCTGTCAATTGATAATGTGACAGGTCGCCAAAAAACGCGCAGCTACAATGCCAGATCTACGTGGATCGCAGGTTCGCCGGAAACCAATTTTACGATAGAGAGTCGCATGACAGACTCCTTGGTTAAGTTAGAAAGGTTAGAAAGGTTAGAGAGGTTAGAGAGGTTAGAAATCGCTAGATAGAGTTCGCAGGAATAGGCTGCCGGTGGCCTGTCAAATCTGGCAGGGGACCGGCGGTTCTGATTGGACAATCGGCTCCGTAGCAGGTTCGCGCGACAAGGTACAATCCCTCCACACCAGCAGCACTGCAGCCCATGAATCCTGCCTGCCACTAAAATCCGGGATGAGCGTTTCGGTCACGCAATTACTGCCGCTTTTTTTGGGGAGGACCTAGCTTTGTCACTTACCGACCGGCGGGAGGATCCGCGCTCCCGCATTGTGGCAGGAGGCGGAACTTCCGTTCGATTGCGTCCCCGGGGGGCAGCCGCGTGGGTGCCGGGGACAGGTCGATTTGGCCGACGTCAGATTGCGACACTACTTCCGGGATGAAAGCCGAAAGACCCACTGAATGGTGGGGCTGTTTAAACGATACTTTTCCATAGGCAGCGCCTTGAGCGTCCACGAATTGTCGCCTCCGACTCCCATTTGACCATAGTCAATATTGACAGTCAGATTTTCGGCAGGCTTCAATTCGTTGGTGTGTTCGGCAGTGTTCAAATTGTCCCAGGTGTAGGGCCAAACACTGAAACTGAAGGCAGGTGAAGGTTTGAGATTCGGATAGCGACTGGCCACCAGCCCCACACCATCCTCACCGGTAACCGACATCCAGCGACAATCGCAGTGGTTGCCATTTTCCTGAGGCCGCACGTAGCTGTGAGTCAACTGGTCGCTGGCGGATTCGTAAACGCCGATCAATGCGCCTGTTTTGCGGTCCACATAATTTTCGAACGGGCCACGTCCGTAGTATTTTGCCTGCGCGAACGATTTCGGCACGGTGGTTTGGAAACCAAAACGCGGCATCAATGGGCTTTTGTCCATGTCCCTTTCGAGAACGCTCCACACGGACAGGCCGGTTCCAAATTCGCCTTTCGCGTAGGACACCGTTAACGAACCTTTGCCGCCAGGCAGTTCAAACATCGCCTGGACACCGGTATTATTTTTGACCGTTTCGACGGAGATCACTTTGGCTTTGTCAAATGCATCGATCCAGTATTTCGATGCACGTTGGCTCAAACGTCCGCCACGTGTGTCGTTGTCTGTCAATGCGCGCCAGAAATTCGGCTTCAGAGGCGAGGTGATAATGGCTTGGTCGGCGCGTTTCCAAGAGGAAAGCAAGCCTGTCTTTTTATTGACCAAGAATTCGTCTTCGCCAGAGGTAATTCGGAACGCGTCATCTTCATCGGCGATCGTAAAATCGACTTCGGTTTTATTGGTGTTGGGGTTGGTGGCCGGATAAATGAACTCGTTGTAGGCAACGACTTTATCGTCTCCGATCCACGAGGGAGCCTGTTTATGAGAAAAGAAGACCTGCAAATTGTACTCCGATGAAGTGTCACGTCGGAAACCCGGCATGGCAAAATTGGCTTTGCTTTGGGCGGCCAACTGCAATGCGGCAAGTTTCCCCTGATCGACTTCGATGCCATCCTTAAGCAATTTCCAAGTGCCGTTGAGCGTATCCAAGTTGGTGAAGTCGTAGCGGTTTTCAATTTCGAAAGTGTCACCATTGCGACTCACGTTGACCGGTTGGAAAACATGTTTGCATTGCAGGCTACCGGGTTTGACGGTTCTGTCGGACGCGATCACTCCGTTGATGCAAAAGTTACCGCTGTTAATTTTGTCACCATAGTCACCGCCGTAGGCTAAAAATTCGGTGCCGTCGTCGGCCTTTTTTAGTAACCCTTGATCGATCCAGTCCCAGATAAAACCGCCTATCAGTCGGTCGTTGGAACGAATCAAGTCCCAGTATTCGTGCAGGTTGCCCAGTGAATTGCCCATCGCATGTGAGTATTCGCACATGACGATCGGACGGTTTCCATTGTCAGCGGTTGTCATCGCCTTGAGTTCAGCGACGGAGGGGTACATACGGCTGAGCATGTCAACGTAAGGGGCGTCGGTCGGATTTCCATTGTAGCGCACCGCCTGGGTGTAGTTCTTTTTGTCGTTGAAGGGGATGTAACGCGGGTCCTCTGGATCGGCAGACGCGCCTTCGTAGTGCACCGGGCGGGTTGGATCAGTATCCTTGATCCAGCCTGACATCGCCGCATGATTGGCGCCCATGCCGGACTCATTTCCCAGCGACCAAATTACGATCGACGGATGGTTTTTGTCACGTTGCACCATTCGGGTGGCGCGTTCGACGAACGAAGCGCACCATTCCGGGCTGTTGGATACCAAGCCTTTAATCCCGTGGCTTTCGACATTGGCTTCGTCCATCACATACAGACCGTACTGGTCGCACAGGTCATAGAAGTACGCGTCATTGGGATAGTGCGACGTGCGGACGGCGTTGAAGTTCAGCTGCTTCATCAGCAACACGTCGCGTTTCATGTCTGCACGGCTGACTGATTTTCCGTTCAGGTGGTCATGATCGTGCCGGTTGACGCCGATCAGTTTCACTTTTTTTCCGTTGACGTAGAAAGCACCATTCTTGATCCCGACATCGCGAAAACCGATCCGGACTGATGTCGCCTCGGTGACGTTGCCGCCCTTGTCCATGACCTCGGCGACCAGCGTATAAAGCGTTGGTGATTCGGCTGACCACAGGTCTGGTTTTGTCACGACCGTATTGAGCAGACCAAAGGGAACATTTTCGCGCTGGGGCCGATACTCTTTCATGATGCCTTTGGCGTCGATCTGCATCCGTCCGCCCCGGGTTTCAACTTTTTGACCATCGCGGTACAGCGTGAATCGAGTTTTCAGACCGTCATATTTGTCGGAATAGTTGTTCTTCATTCTTGGACGGATCAGCAACTGCCAGTCTTCCGAATCGGCGACCCGTTTGGTGCGAACAAAGAGATCCTCAAAACCCAGTTTGGGTCGCGCTTCCAGGAATACCTCTCGATAGATACCGCTCAACCGCCAGTGGTCCTGGTCTTCCAGGTATGACCCGTCGGCCCAGCGAAATGCCTGGACGGCAACCTGGTTGGTTCCCGACTTCACCAACGCGGTAATGTCAAACTCTGATGGCAGGCAACTGTCTTCGGCATAACCGGCCGGTTGACCGTTGACCCAAACATAGTATGCCGAATAAACGCCGGCGAAATGCAGCACTATCTGACGGCCGTCCCAGTTTTCCGGAACGTCGAAGGTTTTGATATAATGCCCGACAGGATTGTCGTTGTCAGGAATGTAGGGGGTGTTGACGACATAGGGAAATGTCGAATTGGTATAGATTGGACGCCCGTAGCCTCGTGTTTCCCAGTTGCTGGGAACATCGATTTCTTTCCACGTACCGGAATCGAAGTCGCTTTTGTGGAATCCCTTGATCGCATCGGCGGGTTTGGGTGCGAACGCAAATTTCCAGTTGCCATTGAGCGAGGCGTAGTACGGCGATTTTTCCCGGTCGTTGGCCAGCGCGGACCGGGCATCGGGGTAGCTGTACATCGTGCTGCGTGCGTTCAGGCGATTGATGCCGTTGACCGTCGGCGTCTGATATTCTCGAGCCCAGTTTCCGGCAAATCCGGTGGTCACTTCCGGTGCCGTAGCGGCAGCAGTAGCAGCGTCCTGAGCAACCGCTGGCGATGCGGTGACCAGAGAAATCCCGGCAACGGCAATCTGTATGGCAAACAAAGAAATCCACAGTCTTTGCAAAATGTGGGGGCGATCAAGGTTCGTTTCGAGCATCGTTTCTTCCAATGAGGATTGCTTGAGTTAAGTGCTGATTAAGTCGATTGTGGCTTGGCGGGCCGTTACACTTTCCGGCATTATTGGCCACCGGAAGGCGTCCGCACAGCATCGATCATTAAAGGTTAATTAAATTACCGCTCGATGGAAGGTGAGACACGGTCAATAACGACACTTCCCGGGCAACGCCGCGGTTGATGTCCGCAAGTCTTTGCGAGGCAACTAGGAATCACAAAATGGCCGGGTCGCAAATCGGCCGGGTCGCAAAACGGCCGGGTCGCAAAACGGCCGAGTCGCAAATCGGCCGGGGCGCAAATCGGCCGAGTCGCAAATCGGCCGGGTCGCAAATCGGCCGAGTCACAAATCGGCCGAGTCACAAAACGGCCGGGTCGCATTTGCGGAGGGGGGATCATTGTCCCGGAAGTGGCGAAATTGCCTGACTTTACCGGCTGGAGGGGATGTGCTTTGTCGCTAGGAAAGGGCGCGAGAATTCGTATAATGCTGAATTCAAATTTTCACCCTGCCAAGAAGATGGGTCCCTTGAACACAACATCCGCAGAACGCATCCTTGTCCTGGATTTCGGATCACAATACGCTCAACTGATCGCCCGCCGGGTGCGCGAACAACATGTTTACTGTGAGATCGTCCGGCACGACATCACACCCGCACAAATTAAATCTCATAATCCTTCGGGGCTGATCCTCTCCGGCGGCCCCAACAGTGTTTATGAAGAGGGAGCGCCCAAATGTGATCCGGGAATTTTCGAGATGGGATTGCCGGTGCTGGGAATCTGCTACGGTATGCAACTGACCTGCGATCATTTGGGTGGCAAAGTCGACAGCACCCACGTGCGCGAGTACGGTCGGGCGACCTGCTCGCACGACGCCACAGATGAACCCTTCATGAAAGGCTTCCCGACAACGGCCGAAGTCTGGATGAGCCACGGGGATCAAGTGCAGACCGTCAGCGATGATTTCGTGGCTTTGGCGAAGACATCTACCTGTCCCGTGGCGGCGGTTAAACACAAAACTCTACCGGTTTTCGGTTTACAGTTTCATCCCGAGGTGACTCATTCGCCTGAGGGGTGGATGCTGCTGCGAAATTTTCTCTACGAGATTTGCCAATGTAGCGGCACTTGGAAGCTGGCGAATTTCGCTCAGGAAATGATTGAAGGGATCAAGCATCAGGTGGGTGACGCACAGGTAATCTGCGGGTTATCTGGTGGCGTTGATTCGTCGGTCGTGGCGGCGCTGCTGTCCAAAGCGATTGGGGCGCAACTGTCGTGTATTCTGGTCGATAATGGTTTGCTGCGAAAAGGCGAACGGGAAATGGTGGTCGAGCAATTCACCAACCACTTCAAAACCGATTTGCGTGTGGTCGATGGGCGCGAGCGTTTTCTGGATCAACTGAAAGGCGTTGACGACCCGCAGGAAAAACGACGCAGGATTGGGCATACCTTCATCGAATGTTTCAAAACCGAATCCGACCAAATCGAAAACGCCAAATTTCTCGCACAGGGAACGTTGTATCCGGACGTGATTGAAAGCGGAGCGGCCAAAGACGGGCCGGCGGCGACAATTAAGCTGCATCATAACGTTGGCGGTTTACCTGAGGAGTTGGGGTTTGAGCTGATTGAGCCGCTGCGAGATTTGTTCAAGGATGAAGTGCGCGCGTTGGGCGTGGAACTTGGTTTGCCACCGCATTTGGTCTGGCGGCATCCGTTTCCGGGACCGGGGCTGGCGGTGAGATGCCTTGGCGAAGTCGTTGAGGAGAAACTGGCAGTGCTGCGCGAGGCCGATGCAATCGTCATCGATGAAATCGAAAAAGCCGGCCTGTACCGGGAAACGTCCCAGTTGTTCGCCGTATTGCTGCCGGTGCAAAGCGTCGGCGTGATGGGCGACGCGCGCACGTATGAAAACGCATTGGTGATCCGCTGCGTGAATACGGACGATTTTATGACGGCTGATTGGTCGCGTTTACCTTATGACGTGCTGGCTACGATGTCCACGCGCATCATCAACGAGGTTTCCGGTGTCAATCGTGTTTGTTACGACATCAGCTCCAAACCGCCGGCGACGATCGAGTGGGAGTAGGGGCGAGCACCAAGTATTAAAATTACCACATAGTTAGTTACCAAGTACTGGGTAATGGGTATTGCCCCTCTCAACCCTGCCTACCTGGAACAAAATCAATTTTCAATCAGTTAGCATTTTAGCAAAGCCAACCAATGAGTCAGCAATACATCTTTCAAATGTCGGAAATGACCAAGAAGCATGGTCAAAAAGAAACGCTCAAAGACATCCACCTGTCTTTCTTTCCCGGAGCGAAAATCGGCGTACTGGGACGCAACGGTGCCGGAAAAAGTACGCTGTTGAAAATCATGGCCGGCATCGATAAAGAATTCGACGGCGAAGCCAGACTGACCAAAGGCTTCACTGTTGGCTATCTTTCCCAGGAACCGAAATTGGATCCGGAAAAAAACGTCTGGGAGAACGTCGAAGACTCCGTCGCTGACCGTCGCGACCTGCTCAAGCGTTACAACGACCTAAGTGCAAAATGTGCCGAACCGCTTGACGAAAAAGCCATGCAGAAGGTCTACGACGAAATGGCCCGTGTCCAGGACCAGATCGACGCCTCCAATACTTGGAACCTCGATCACGAGATCGAGGTTGCCTTCGAAATTATGAACCTTCCCCCCAAAGACGCTGACGTCACGAAACTGTCCGGAGGAGAACGCCGACGCGTGGCACTTTGTAAATTGCTGTTGGAAAAACCCGATCTGCTGCTGCTGGATGAACCCACCAACCACCTAGACGCGGACTCCGTCCAGTGGCTTGAGAGAACCCTGCAGGATTACGCCGGTACGATTGTTGCCGTGACCCACGACCGGTATTTCTTGGACAATGTGGCTGGCTGGATCCTGGAGCTTGACCGGGGACAGGGATTCCCATTCGAAGGCAATTATTCATCCTGGCTGGTGCAAAAACAGGCGCGGTTGAAGGTCGAGGAAAAGCAAAGCGAGAAACGCCAAAAAGCACTGGCTCGTGAACTGGAATGGATCAAGGCATCGCCCAAAGCACGACAAACCAAAAGCAAGGCACGGATCAGTTCTTATGACCAGATGATGGCCGAACAGGACAGCGAAGCCATCGCCGAACTGGAGATTCAAATTCCCGCTGGCCAAAAGTTGGGCGATGTGGTCGTTGAGGCGATTGATGTGAACAAGGGCTTTGGCGACAAAATTCTGATGGAGAACATGAATTTCCGTCTGCCACCGGGAGGAATCGTTGGCGTTATTGGCCCCAACGGTGCCGGTAAAACCACCCTGTTCCGGATGATCACCGGGCAGGACACACCAGATTCCGGCGAATTGAAAATTGGTGGGACAGTGCAACTGGGGTACGTTGACCAGTCACGCGATTCGCTGGCAGACAACCATTCGGTCTATCAGGAAATCTCCGAAGGCCACGACACTTTGGAGCTGGGGAAACGCAAGATCAACGCCCGCGCATACGTAAATCGTTTTAATTTCCGCGGTCCCGATCAGGAAAAGAAGGTCGGCGTACTGTCCGGTGGTGAACGCAATCGAGTCCATTTGGCGAAACTGCTTCGACGCGGGTCAAACGTGTTGCTGTTGGACGAACCGACCAATGACCTAGATGTGGATACGTTACGGGCACTTGAGGAGGCGATTATGAGTTACGCCGGCTGCGTCGTCGTCACATCTCATGATCGCTGGTTCCTGGACCGCATCGCGACCCACATTCTCTCTTTCGAGGGCGATGGCTATGTTCACTGGTGCGAAGGCAACTACCAGACCTACGAACACCAGCGGCGCGAGCGACTGGGACTGAAAGAGGACGAGCCACGTCGATTTAAGTACAAGAAGTTGAAGACATAAGCGCTTACTGTTGGGCAAGTTCACCATCAGTGACGCTTTAAGGCGACTGGCAGTTAGGAGTTTACCATCCGTTGGCGACGCTGGCAGCATCGCCAACGGTAAGCTTTCAGCTGCAAATCGCCTAATTTGACAAAATGACCGCGAAAAGGGCGGCCGTTAATAGTATCGAGAAGCCTAGTCCGATGGTTGTCGCCAGACGCCAACCACCGGTGGCCTTGGGTACCATGAACCAGGCAGCTACAAATAGCGGCAACGCGATCGGCCCGGTAACGATCAGCAGCCAACCTGCGATCACCAAGAATTTCGCGACCAGGCCAATACGTAGTTTGAACCTTCTGGAAATTTCATCTTCAGACATCTTGCTGAGCGATTCCAGATCAGCGCTCATGCGAAATGTTGCATCACACCCCGGGCATTTCACCGCTGTTTCATGAACAACCCAAACGGGGATAATTCCATATAGTTTGTTGATGGTTTTGAACCGAAGCGCATCGACTGTATTTGTTGCGACGCATCTTGAGCAACGGAAGTTCAATTCCATGGTGCCCACGATTTGACGCAATTCTGAAATATGCACCATAAAACTTCTCTACCCGTGTTAGGTCTGCAACTGCGGTTTACTCAAATAAATTATCAAACGCTTCGCGCTGACGTAGCTTCTTGACTTCGTCTCGCAACGTCTCCTGTTCTTCAATCATACGGCGGACGATGTCCAACAATTCATTCTGCGTCTCGTACTTCACCAGAATCGAAAGTATCGCGTCTATCTGAACCAGCGACTGGTCGGTCAGTCGAATGGCTCGATTGGTCAAGTGGTTGGCATTTTCAGCGACGCCTTGAACCAATGCCTTATCCAGTTCCGCCACCAGCTGGCGGAGTTCTTTCAGAATGCCCGCAGAGATCGACCGCAGAGGCGCCACGATCTTTTTGGCCAGGCGTATCTTGCGGTCCTCGGAATCAACCCGATTATTGATCAACTGGAGCCGAATGTCATCAAAAGCATTGGCAACGCCGGCAATTTCTCTGGACGATTTATCGATCTGTAACAACGAGCGTTGGGCGAACAATATCCTCAATTCATTTCGCGTACCGGAATCCCGGGACGATTCAAGCGTCTCACCGGGTTCAAGGATTACCCGATTGGTGTCGTCATCGGCGGCTCCTGTTGCCAATCGCGTCCGCAGCAGATATTCACGCACATCGGATACTTCGTTGTAAATCTGCTCCAGACGCTTGCGCTGTCCAACTTCCAGTTGTTCCATACGTTTCAGAAAAACACCCCCGGAAACCAGTTCCAGCGTATGTTGGTCGCCAAGTCCGATATTGGCGGTGCCGGTCAGATTCATTTTGTCTGATGCTTTGAGGATTACGGAAACTTCGGCATTTTTCTCCGGCAACGTAAACCCCGAATGTTCCTGGGCGTATTGCCGCAAGTCAAACCGCGTCTTGACGCCACGATCGTTTTTGCGGGCCACTTCCTGCACGATTGTGTCGCTGACGGGAGTGGCGATCTCCATCCATACCGAATCAACATCGTAGTCATCGATGACCGTTCCCTCTAGGGGAATGATCGCGTTGGGGGTAATCGCCGATCCGATTCCGCGCAGTTCTCCCTCGACCACAGGCGGTTGATCTTCGACAGAATCCAGCGTGATTCGGTGGGGTGTTTCAGACACGACACCGTACCGATCGACCATATAAAAGGCCAGATCTAGGTTGGTTGAAATACGCTCGATAGGCAGTCGAAAACCGGTTTCGGTAACTTCAGCAAACCTTTTTTCACCTGCGTTCTGTTCCACGGTATAGACTTTTGTCATGGATCGGTTCGTGCGGGCCACGACCTCCATGCGGGTACCCTGTGGCGTCGCCATCGGTCCGGTGACGGGAATACTCCTAGGCGTCCACCTGCCTGATTCTTCATCGACCATATAGTCGGGGAAAACGCAATCAAGTTCCACGTGCTCCACCAGCGGATCATCAATCGTGCGAATCTCAAATGGCCCGATCCGATGGTCGCCACCCTGAAGGTAGAACGTCAGACTTTCGGAAATCGACCCCAGCGGCGTGCCGCGCAATCGATAGGTCTGCCAGCCACCGGTGGGATTGCCAATCCGGTTAAGTGTTTGACTGCCACTGCGACCGCCGGCGAATCGAAACTGCATCACGCAAGAGGCTGGTATTTGCCCCGAAAAATCCGGTGGAATGTCCTCTGCAAGCAGGTCCGGTGATGCGTCCGGTGCCAGCGCACGGACTAACAGATTGACCGAGGCTCCTTTGGCCACGTAGAAAATGCCCTCGGTGCCGGTGCCGGAATCCGCTGGAGCGCTGGCGAAATTGGGAAGATTTTCGTCAAATTCGGCAATGCCCTCAACCGGAGTTTGGTATTCCACCTTCAGTCCCGCCAGTACGATGTGGTTTTGCCGCGGCCACCGCTGTTGATCCAAAAAACAAAGTCTGTCTACTGCGGTCGAAAGTGCAGCGGGGCTGGCCGTGGCGAAGATACCGATGGATAAAATCCCACCGGCAGCAAATTTTGCCAAACGCGTGACATGATGCTGATTGAGTACTTGATGCGTGATGACGGTTTTGCACAGCGCGTTTGCCTGCTCAGCGGCGCGTGTGAGTAAGGACGCATCGGCGCTCGTTGCAACTTCTGCGGCATCCCGTTTAGCGCGTTCCACTGTTGTCACCAGACTCTCGTTGAATTCGGGATACTTGCGCTCAATCAGCAACGCGATGCTGGTATCTTTCAGCGACGCGCATACTCGCCTAAAAACAAAGTGAAAGATCAACCACGCGGTTACGGATCCGGTAACGCACAGCAAACCAATTCTGGCCGGACGTGATAGCTCATTTTGCCCAAATTTGACCGGCAGGTAGTCGATTGCCAATCCAATCCAGAACATTGCGACCAGCCAGATAATCGCCAACGCAACTCCTTCCAGCACAACCAACGTACGGATACGCCTCTTGATTCGTCGGAGCGTCGATACCGCTTCCGGGGCGATGTGACGAAGTTCAAAATGGGCGGTTGGTTTCACGTTGCAAGACTTCCCGTCAGGCCTGTAATTCAAATCAACTGGAAACTGAATGCCCTAGTATTTTAGGCGAAAACGGGTGGCTTGCGTACTAACGGTAGCCATTTTCGGAGCTGAAAACTGCCGTACCGAATCGGCAGATCAATCATCTACTGGCGTTATGGCTGAAATCGTCGATACTGAAAGTCGTTAACCATCGGTCTGCCGGACGGTACTAACCAATCAGGAGTGGAGCGCAGGTTGTCGGATCTGATGAACACTTTGGTTGATCTTTACAATGGATCGTGACCGTGTTGATCTCCCACAGTACTTTAACTGCTGCGTAGGCCATTGCTATCGCCGTCGCCATCGCACGACAGAACCCCGGAAATGGAAATATGAAAATGCCCTCATTGCCCCTTGTCGCGGCCACCGGGTTGCTGTTGGTCATGCAGTTCAGTGGAAGCCCCGTCATGCCCCTGCTGTTGTGCGATCCATTGTATGCACAGACGCCACCTGCCAGCGCGGCTGATCCTGCTGCTCGCGCCGTCATAACAGATCAGGTAAATCAACCGGTTCAGTCTCAACCGGCCCAGCCAAATCAGCCCCAACCGACTGACTGGCCCCAGTGGCGCGGGCCGAACCGCGATGGCATTTTGAAAAATACCACGGCGTGGCCTAAAACGCTTTCAAAGAACCGGCTGACAGAAACTTGGCGTGTTGGGCTTGGCGATAGCTACAGCGGTCCGTTGGTTGTCGGCGACCGCGTTTTTGTGACCGAGACGGTTAACAAGCAAGAGGAGCATGTGCGTTGTCTGAGTCGGAGCAGCGGACAGGAGATCTGGAAAGCCGGCTGGCGGGGATCGATGCGGGTTCCGTTTTTTGCCGCCTCCAATGGCAGCTGGATTCGTGCTACGCCCGCCTACGCCGACGGCAGGGTTTTTGTCGCTGGGATCCGGGACGTTTTGGTTTGCCTGAATGCCGAAACGGGAGCTGAATTGTGGCGGCGCGATTTTCCGGCGGAACTGGGAAGCACGGCACCCCAGTTCGGCTGTGTCTGTTCGCCGCTGGTCGACGGGCAGTTCGTCTACATGCAGGCCGGCGGCGCGATGCACAAGATCGAATCATCAACCGGAAAAACGATCTGGCAGGCTTGCCGGGACGGTGCGGGCCAAAACAGCAGTGTGTTTTCGTCCCCTGCGATTGAGACGGTCGCGGGAGTGCGGCAACTGATCGTCCAAGGCAGAACCGAACTGGCTGGCGTTGATATTGATGCCGGCACGAAGCTCTGGTCCACCCAAGTGCCGGCATTCCGGGGGATGAGTATTCTCACGCCAACAGTGTTTAAAGATCAGATCTTCATCAGTAACTACCAGCATCCATCGATGATGCTCGCGGTCGGTCAGTCGGGCAGCAGTTTCAGCGTCAGCGAGAAATGGAAGCTCAAGCTGCGTGGATACATGACAACGCCAGTGGTAATCGACGGACACGCGTATACCTTTTTGCAGAACCAGCGGTTTGCCTGCGTCGATCTGAACACCGGTCAGCAGAAATGGGTCAGCAGAAAATTCGGCAAGTATGCCTCGCTGGTTGCTAACGGCGATCAAATTCTTGCATTAACATCCGATGGCCAATTAATTCTGTTCAAGACAGATACAGCCAAATTTGATCTGGTTGATCAACGTGCTGTCGGCACCAATGCGTGGGCTCATTTGGCCGTGAGTGGTGAAGATGTGTTCGTCCGGAATCTGGACGCACTGATTGTGCTAAAATGGAAATAGCAGCACATCACCACCGATAGCATGGCTTCGTCTTTGTTGTCGTTGTCGATGTCGTTGTCGGCTCGCGCGGTCCGCTGGCTTTGTCCAGTCGTTGTGTTCGATCCAGATCGGACGTGGAATTATCCATGTTGGTGAAACTTAACGCGCGGTACGTGCGGACGTGGATGTTCGGTTGTAGCGTCTGTAGCGGGACTAGTGGCTGCGTGCGCGTCGAAACAGGGGATTGCGAGGTTCTGGTTTCCGTAGTTTTCACCGTCTGACTACGATACAGCAGTCCGTTGATTGGTCTTTTCAATATGCCTTTGGAGCAGCGACGATGTACTTCCTTTTCCGTCATCTTGTGTTTCTGAGTCTGTTCGCGCTTGTTGGCCTGTTTGTACTTGGATTTGCACTGGAAAAACTGTCCGACAGCACGACCAGCATGGCCATCTTTGGTTTCTCCGCCAGCATCGTCCACCTCGCGGCATTCTGGTTCGTCCTAGCACCCGCCTCGCCGGTGCGCAAAGCGTTTTGGTGTGTAGGGTTAATGGTCGCTTGCCTTGCTTCGGTAGCGTTTGGACGGTGGTTGCAGGTCACGATGGTTCAGGGGCCGATCGACCAATGGTGGGAAAACGTACGATTCATCACCCGTATCACTCCGGCCTGGTGGGTGCTGTTGGTGGTAGAAACAATCGCGGTCAAGGAATTGTTTCGATGGCGTTTGCAAGTCAAAGACCAGACGCTGACGCAACAATTGACGATACTGGATCTGTTTGAGCTGACATTGATTTTGGGCATCGCACTTGGCCTGTCGACATCGACGTTGATGAACCTGATTCACACCGACTATTTATGGGTAGGGGGGCTGTCCGGAGTCGTTCACATCGCGATTTGTTTGCCGATCGCCCGCGCCATGCTGGCCAGTCGAAAGCCGGGGGCGGGGGCGGCGATTGTCTTCGCCGCCTGCTTGGCCGGTGCGACGGGACTACTTTATCTGGCATCATTCCGATTTCTGAGCGCTGATCTGCACGCACTGGCAGATTTGGCGATCGGTGTGGCATCGTTTGCAGGCCCCTTCATTTTAGCCCTCCTGTTCGCACGTGAAAAACAGCTGGCGATTGTAAGCCAGTGGTGTCGCTTGGGTGCACTTTTTTCTTCCTCGCAAGCATCGTCCGAGGAAACCCGTTTGCTGGACTGAAAGACAAAATATCGCAGACGATGGTGAGAATATTTCGGTTAATCCCGGAAGGCCCCATTCGGTTAAACCGATGGCTGGAAAGCCGTTGACTTTGGTATACGCCACGACCGAATTTCAAATTCGATCGTGGCGTATTTTTTTATCGTCGGAATTCGGCGGTTCCTGTTGGCGGCGTGGTTGGAAAGCCCGATTGAAGCGTCAAGTGTCAGGTTTTTGGCATACTGTTTAAAAAAATTTAGACCTTCGACACGGAAATATCTGAAATTGTCCTGATAAAAACAAACGCAAAAACGATCTATGACGGTGGCTGAGCAAGAAAGTAGATTCTTTTTGCGAACCTTTCACTTGGGCCTTGACACCTTCTCAAAGATCAGGCATCTTATCCGCCTCGTGACTGAGCCAAATCGGCCAGTCATGCGGGATCGTAGCTCAGTCGGTAGAGCAACGGACTTTTAATCCGTAGGTCCTGGGTTCGAGCCCCAGCGATCCCACTTATCCAAAATGAACAAGGCCCGGTTTTAGCCAAATCCGGGCCTTTTTTGTTGCCAATTTCAATGGATTGGAAGGCCAGTGCGAGAATTGCATGATCATTACCAGCGACGCGGTTAGCGGATTGAATTTTCTGGACGAAAAATCTGTTCAGACCGCGATTACTTCCCCACCCTACTTCCAGTTACGAAACTACCAGGCGGGGGCTGAGGAAATTGGCAACGAAAAGACTGTTGCCGATTACGTTCACCGATTGGTTGAGGTCTTTCGAGGGGTGAAACGTGTGCTCAAGGACGACGGCACGTTCTGGTTGAATCTTGGCGATACCTTCGACAAGGGGCGGTTGCTGGGCGTCCCATGGCGTGTGGCGTTTGCGTTAATGGATGATGGCTGGGTGTTGCGAAACGAAATCATCTGGAACAAACCCAACCCCATGCCTGAAAGTTGTAAAAATCGGCTGACCAAGTCTCACGAGCAACTGTTTCTGTTTACGAAGAAACCCAGCAAGTACAAATTCAATCAACTTTTGGAGCCCGCCGTTTACGCCGGGGTGACGCGTGGTGGTTCCACGAACCGCTATGAGCAAAACGAATCCGGCATGGACGCTCGCACCTATGACACCCGCAACAAACGCGACGTGTGGACGGTGCGACCGGCGACGCTTCACGGCTATCACTCGGCCATTTTCCCTGATGAACTGATCGCGCCATGTATCGAGGCCGGGTCCGATCCTGGCGATATTGTGCTGGACCCTTTTTCCGGCAGCGGTACAACGGGCGTTGTCGCGCGGAAGCTTGGGCGCGACTACGTCGGCGTGGAATTGTCTCCCGAATACGCAGACCTGTCAAAAAAACGCATCAGTGGCGCGTGGAAACTTGAACGCCCAACGGTTCTGCAAACGTGGCACAAGAGCTATCAGATGACCGCCGATGCGTTTGAGCTGGAAGATGACGAGAAGATTCGGTCGGCTCACGAACAGGTCAGTGCGGTTCTGGATCAGCAACGCAAGGCGGTGTGTGACTGGAACGATGCGATCGACGAACTGCTTGGAGCCTCCAGTGCTGCCTATTTGCGGTTGGTGGCGTCAGCCGAGGACGCTGATGAGGTAAAGGGGTTTGACGAATTGGTAGAGCAGGCCGGTAGCCACGAGATATTCGCCCCGCTGCTGTCGTCAGAGAGCGCTGCTGAAACGGCTTTGTTTGATTCGCTGAAGGAAGGGAAAAGATCGATGCCGCGATTTGAAGAGGCGTTGGATGCGTTTGCCGAGGATTGGTTTGCCAGAAACTGAGTACCGAGTAGGATACTGAGCACCGGGTTACGGCTGCGTTTTGCTATAGCAGCTATAGCAGCTATAGCTGCGCCCACGCGGGGGCTGTCGCCACGAACTCCCGACGTTCACGCGACTCCGGATGCTCCAGCTCCAACTTCCAAGCGTGCAGACACATGGGTTTGTCATCCACACCAACCGTTTGGTAAACCTCACCGCACTCGGCTCCCGGCGCATTTTTCTGCACCGCGGGGTTGTACGCCGGATCGCCGCAAATTGGATATCCCAAATGTGCCAAATGCAATCGGATTTGATTGGTACGTCCCGTTTTGGGGCGGCACAGAACCAGCGTTTTCCCGTCGCTGCCCCGGCGGAGTACTTCAAACACCGTTAACGCCTCCTGCCCGTCATCGGCGATCGCTCTGGTCCCTGCTGTCTGCGCCGTCTTTCCGATCCGGGCATCACAGGAGAAATGATCCTCCTCCACAACCCCGTCCACCAGTTCCAGATAGGTTTTCACAACAGTCCCTTGGGCAAACTGCGGAAAAATTCTCTGCGCGTGACGTTTCTTGGTCGCGTACACAACGACACCGGTTGTACTGGCATCCAGCCGGTGCGTCTGGCGCAACTGCCGGTCATTGTAAACCAACTGTAAAAAATGCGCCAGCGTATTGCGGTTGAACCGCCCGCACGGATGCATCGGCAATGGTGCCGGTTTATTTACCACCACCAGTGCATCGTCCTCGTAAATCACTTCGACGGCACTGCTGACCGGAGGTTCGGTCACTTGCGGCGTTCGATGTTCGACTCGCCATCCCGACCGCACGGTCGAATCTGCATCCAGCACCTGACCCTTGAACGAAATGCGCCCTTGCTTGAGACGCTCCAACCAGAACTCCCGATCCAGATTGGCATGCATGGCTGTCAGGAAATCCAGCACGGGTTTGTGATCAAACCGTAGCGGAACGTTCATGGGTCTGATATTGTCATAGGCCACACTGCCGGGCAGCGGATTGGTGGCAGCGGCGATTTTGTGCGTGCGTTGCCGTGCATCGGCTGCGGATTTATCCTGCGCGCTTTGATGGCAGTAACCACAGGTGTGCGGAGGATCGTAGTGCGGGGATTGCTGGTCCTCCTTGGTTAACACACGCTGGCAAGCGTAACATTGTTCGTGATCTGATTCCGCCAGCGCCGCATCGACGGCCACGCGTTTGTCAAATACAAAACACTCACCGTTGTAGTGGTCACCACCAACCTCTTCGAAATACCTGAGAATGCCTCCATCGAGTTGATAGACTTCCTCAAATCCTTCGCGCTGCATCAGCGGGCCGGCTTTCTCGCAACGGATTCCACCGGTACAAAACATCACCAACGGCTTTTTTCGCGCCTCCCCCGGCAGTGTTTCAATGGCTTGTGGAAATTTGCGAAAATGATCAACTCCCACAGGTACCGCTTGCTCAAAGGTTCCCACTTCGATCTCGTAATCGTTTCTGACATCCAACAGCGTAATGTCGCGGCCCTCATCCAGCCACTTTTTAAGCTCCGTCGCCTTCAGCTTCGGACTGGTCCGCTCTGCCGGCACAATGGATTCAACCCCCATCGAAATGATCTCCTTCTTCAACCGCACCAGCATCCGGCTGAAAGGCTGATCAGCGCTCAGACTTTCTTTGACGGGTAAGTCGCGAAAGTCAGGGTAGGTCGATTCGATGTGAGCAAGAAGCTCATCGATGGATTCGCGCGATCCGGCGACAAACATATTGATTCCCTCTAGGGACAGCAAAATAGTCCCCTTCAGCCCCAACGATTTGCACTTCGGCAGCAGATCGGCTTTCACTTCGGCCGGGTGGGCTACCGGAACAAATTTATAGGCGGAGATATTGACGTACTGAGAATTCATCGAATGGGTCATCTGGAACCTGGTGAGATCATGTCGCAACGTTTTCGCCAACGGTAAAAAAGGGCAATGTGATAAAACTTGAGCGGAAAAATGCTCGTTACGAAACGCAAGCCAAAAAACAGCGGCGTTTTCAACCCCTTTTTACGATAGTATAAAGGATTATGGATTTAGTGGAATCGCGTCTTCAGCAAGACCGGGATCACCACGAGGTCCGTCTTTCAGATCCCGACGGCTTGGCCGCACTGCTGCGGCGCGAGTCGCATTCTGTACTTCAATTCCAGTCGAACGATGGCCAAAAAACAAAACCCGTATCACCTGTGGTTGGGCTTGCCCAGCGCTGTCGTGTCGCCAGACTATTTTCAATTATTGGAAATCGTTCCGGGCTGTTCCGACGACCAACAAATCGCAGCAGCCGCCCGCGCCCGAGCGCAGCAATTGCTGGATCGCCTGAAAAATGTCAAGGTAAGAAACGAGTCCGAAAAAGCCGTTCTGGAAAAACTCAAGGCACGCATTCTTACGGCTCACAAAACTATCGCAGACCCCGCCAAACGCAAACGATACGCCGCCGCACTGGCCGCCAAAACGTCCCGCGGGCCAACGCCGCCAGAGACAGCACCAACCACACCGGGCGCGAATCAAGCCGAAACGCCGCAAGTCATTCCGCCGCAAGCCATTCCGCCCCAAGCTATTCCGCTGGCAATGCCGATACAGGATACACCGCCACCACCGGCCGTTGTCCCGGATCAAAACGACATGTTTTCGGGGATCGATGTAGACGACACCGTGAAAGTGCGACCGGTTCGCGCCCGCGCCAGGCGTAGTTCGATGGTCCCGATCGTCGTCACGCTGTTGATCATTACGATCATCGGCGGCCTAGTTTCCCTGTTGGCCAAATACAACAACATGTTCGATGTGCTGGCCAATCGCAGGCAGTCCCCTACCACATCGACAGCGACCGTCACGACCGATTCGATGGCCGGTTCCGCATCTGAACCATTGCGAGTACCGGAAAGCTTCGGGGCACTCGTTGCCTCCCAGACCAGATCGGATGATGCCAACGAACTAAAAGCAACGGATGAGGTTGCCGGTTGGGCGCGGCAAGAGGAGGCCAACGCTCTAGCGGCCGAACCGAGCGAACCGGGCGATCTGTCTGTCGAGATGTCGGAAGATGGTAGTGCGACCAAAATGAGTGACGGCACGGAAGTTTCGGAGGGAGAACAAGCATCATCAGATGCGTCCCGGGCGGCTGCCGCATCATTTTCGGTTGCCAGAGTTGCCACCAACCTGGTGCGAGCAGCGCTGATGCGACGCGACGTGCGGGCGGCCAAAATTGCAAATCAGCGTATTGAGCGCATCGTTGACGCCAAACGGCTTACTCCCGCAGCCAATGCGACGTTGCAGGATGAATTCGAACAGAACGACCAGATGACGCGTCATACAGATTCCTTTCTTGCCCAAGTTCGATCGAGCGCGGATGAACTGCCCGGCGGACAAGAGATCAAGGTCGGGAAGCTGGTTATGGCGTTGATCGATAGCAGCCCGACGGAGGTGACCCTGCGTCGGGCGGGGCGTAATGACGTGATTCCCTACATGGATTTGCCCTCCAGCGTTGCGATCGCGCTGGGCGACCAGGGGTCAAAGAAAAGCGTCCCTCAGTGGAACATGGCCAAGGCCGCAGATTTGACGATTCAATCCCGTTTCAATCCGACGCTGCAGGAGCAAGCGGCCCCCTTCCTGTCGCAGTCAATCTCCGATGGCTATGACGTGGAGTGCGGTGCGATTGTGGCTTACGGTCTTATGGACTGGCAGCAACAGCACCTGCCTGCGGATCGTGCGGCGGATCTGAAAGAGGATCAGATACGCGATTTATTGAGGGATTTTCGCGCTGCCAACGGTTACAAGAATCCGAAGCTTGTCAAATCCGACGCTGCCGCCGAGATCCTTCGACAGTTGCTGTTTGTGCCGGCACAATCACAGCAGCACCGCATGGCACGTCTGGCCGATGCAATCGCCATCGCTGCCGGACAGAAACAGTTTGACGTAGTGCTGGTCGCTGCCGAGGAGTTATACCGGCTGTCAAACCCGCACCACGTCGTGCAAACCGTCGTCACACCAATGAGTCGGGCGATGCGGGTTGATATGACATCGGCTCAGTCGCGGCACTACGTGCACACTGTAATCAACATGGTAAAACAGTTCAAATCGCGCGGGCGATTCCAAGGGGAGGCAAAACCCAAACTGCTCCGCCACGCCCGGACTCTGGTCGAGGAATTTGAGTTCTCGGAGCTGGAACCTGAGTTAAAAATGCTCAACGGCGGTTAGCAGGACTGTTCTTCCCACCGGGGTTCCCCCCTCGTTTCGGGATCGTGCAGAAGCCGTGAAACTTGAAAGCCTCACCCGAGCATTACGCGTGGCTGCCCCCGGATTGGTTATTGCTCATCGCCATCAGTTTCTTTTGGTAGCGGCCCTGAACAATATCAACGATCACCAATACGCCAATCACAAAGTAAAACGTTGTTTTGGTCATCGGCGTTACTTCATTGCCAAAGAATTTCATGTGGGCCAGGTGACCGCCCTCGCTGACCAGCATCACACCCACGATGAATAGAATGAACAGCCCCAGCACTTCATACATGCGATTCTTCTTCAGGAAGACCGAGATCGTATCGGCCAGCAAAATCATTAACAGACCGCCAACCACAATCGCGATCGCCATCACCCAGAAAACATGCGTCAACGCCATCGCGCTAAGAATCGAATCAAAAGAGAACACCAGGTTCATCAGCACAATCCAGAAGATCACAGAGAAAACGCTTTTGGGTTTTTTGTCGTCGTCGTGTCCGTCGTGCTCGATCTTCATCATGTGCAGGACCTCCTTCGTCGCGGTGTAGAGAATAAATGCCCCACCCCCAAGTACAATCAGGCTGTGGCCGGTAAAGTGTCCCTCCATGAAAGGATTGAGAGAGGCAGGAACGTCGAACATGACGTATTGAAAGATTGAGATGACCTTCAACAGCACCAGCAGCAAGCCGATCCGCAGGACAATCGCCAGTCCGATGCCCCATTTTCTCACCATCGCCTGCTTGTCCACAGGGGCTCGACCGGATTCCAGAGAAATGTAAAGCAGATTGTCAAAACCCAAGACGCACTGTAGCAGGATCAACAACACCAAGGTGACCAGATTACCAACGATCCCCGGTGCTGGATCATCACCGTGCAGTTCTCCTGCGCGAGCCACGCTGGCCTTCTCGCCGTCATCGTCACTGTGTGCCGATACCGCCACCGAAGCGGTCGGCGGGACTATTTTGGCGACATCCTCTACCTTGACCACCTCGGCCGCTTGGTCGGTGGTTGGCGTAATGGCGACCGCCTGATTACCTTCAAAACAGTCTGCCAGAAGCATTCCGGCGATCAAAATGGCGGTGATATAGATGAATGGTTTTACAGAGCGGTACATCAACGGCCTCGAGATTTACGAGCGGTAGGGATAGACAACAGTTGTGAAATTTAAAAATATCAGCCCGTTGTGGCTACCCCAAACCACGCCCCAAATCTTCTGCAGCCATGTTTCAGCACTCCATTTCGGCCTCAACCACCGACAGAACCACTCACAAGGACAATCCGGATCGCGGATTGGAATAATTGTACCCGGTCACTTTCCACTGATCATTTACCATTTCCAGTTGCAAGGTTACCTCGACGTTAAACGGTCCAGAGATGCTCCCTCGACGCCCTGACCCGAACACAACAAAACTGATTGTCGCTGTTGTGGGGGCATCGCTTTCGCTGGCCTCGTAACTTTTCACTCCCACGACACGCACGTTGTCGAAATGAATTCTCTCAAGTTCGGCTGTTGCATCCCGGATAATGTTTTCTTTATCAGACTTGATCAGGCGGATCAGATACGCGTCGTCGTTACGATTCCCGGCCCGCGCCGCGTCGTAGATCATCGCATACGCTTTTTCTTTTTCGGTGACCACCATCCGTTCGATCGTGACAATCGCTGCTGTTGCTGCCGTGATTGCCAGCGCGATGAACAGCATGACTTTTTCGCTGGAGTAGAAATAAAACCCGAACATGCAGATCGCCAGAAATCCGCCCAAAATTGCCGGGACCAAAGCGTC
>CALCJM010000004.1 GCA_937967505.1 uncultured Pirellulaceae bacterium
CACCGCCGGTTGCCGCTACGAGGAGGAGAAGATTGCTCCGTTTGCGTTCCGTCCTGTCGATCGCATTCCCGGCATTCCGCAAAAGTTTGCCTCGATGATCGAGATTGGCGGAGTGGCTCAGCCGATCGTTTCGACCAACTACGATGGTCGGCCGATCAAGTTGGACGGAAACCCAAAACACGCGCGCAGTGGCGGGGCATCGTCGGCCTTCACCCAGGCGCGTATGTTAGAGTTTTACGATCCTGATCGTTTGCGTAACGGGGCACGTCTGAAGACGCGCGAAAATTCCCGCCGTACGTTCTGGGAAGACGCTTCGTTTGATCAAGTGATAGGCGAACTGCAAACACTCGTGGGCGATCAGTCCAAAGTTGCCATCCTTGCCGAAGGCAGCATGTCTCCGTCGCTGCTGCGTCTCAAAGGTAGTTTCAAGGGACAGTGGTACGATTACAGCCTGATCAATGACGACAACGCACGTGCCGGCAGTCGGCGCGCTTTCGGCAAGGTTGTGCGGACCTTGAATCACTTCGACAAAGCGAAAGTGATCATCTCTCTGGATGCGGATTTCATGGGCGTCGATCCGGCCGCCGTGGGTAATTCGGTGTCGTTCGCCAAATCCCGTAACGCCGATGCGGCTGCCGCGATGGCAGATGGCCAGATCATGAACCGCCTGTATGTGGTCGAAAGTCAACACACCGTCACCGGTGCGGCTGCCGATCATCGCATGTCGGTTCCGTCAAGCAAGATTGCAGGTTTTGTTAAATCGTTGGTGGCGGTGGTTGATGCCACACGCAAGGAAACACAGGTCGATACAAAGCTGCCTTACCGAGAGCGTTTGTTGGCCTGTATGGCGCACGATTTGGTCGCCAACGCGGGTGAGAGCCTGCTGGTTTGCGGTGAATCGCAACCGGCCGAAGTGCATGCGGCAGTTCACGCGTTGAACAAGCGGTTCGGCAACGTGGGCAATACCGTGACCTACTCCGAACTGCCCGATGCGGGCCGTCCCGGAGCGCTGGAGTCGATTCAGGCTTTGGTGGAAGACGCCCGGGCGGGCAAGATTGAAACGTTGATTGTGCTGGGTGGCAATCCCGTCTACGGGGCCCCAAAATCGCTGGGGCTAACAGAGGTCATTGCCTCGATTCCAAACAAGGTCCATTTCACCTGTTATAAAAACGAAACCAGCGTCGCCTGCGAGACGATCGCCGATCTGGCTCATCCGTTGGAGACATGGAAAGACGGCTTGGCGGACGATGGTTCGGTTTGTGTTGGACAGCCTTTGATCAACCCGCTGTTCGGGGGCAGGTCGGTCATCGAGACTCTGGCGATGTTGCTGGGTGAATCAGAGACCAGTGGCCAGGCGATTGTGAAAACAACCGTCGGTTTGTCTGATGCTGAATGGAAACAGGCCGTGCACGACGGTTTTATCGCCGGCAAGACTGCGCCAGAGGCCAACGTTGACGCCAAAGACATGCCGAAGCTTGTGGGTGACGATTCGTGGATGAAACCATGGGACAAATCTGCACTTGAGTTTGTGTTTACTCCATCGGCGTCGATGTACGATGGCCAGTTTGCCAACAACGCCTGGATGCAGGAACTGCCTGATTTCACGACCAAGATTACTTGGGACAATGCCGCACTGGTCAGCCCCAACACTGCCAGAGCGCTTGGGCTGCATCAGCACACCAAAGCCACGTTCAGTGTTGGCGGTGGCGAAGTGGTGTTGCCGGTTCACGTGCAACCCGGTCAGGCCGATGGTTCGATTGGTTTGGCAATCGGTTACGGCCGCAATCGTGCGGGGCGCGTCGGTGGCGACAAGGACCTGGGCGTCAAGCCGGTCGGTGTCGATGTGTCGCCGTTGCGGTCGGTGGAAAACTGGGCATTCACAGATGGATTGGGTGCGGAAAACGTCACTCGTTCGGGGAGTGTTTACAAACTGGCGATTATTCAGGAACCGTGGGATATCGATCCCGTTGGTCGCGATGAAATTCAATCCCGGATGTTCCGCAACAAGGACAAAACGGATACTGACCGGAGTGGTTTGATTCGTGAAGGTAGCTACGCCAGTTTTGAAGGTTTTGTCAAACAACATCCTGACGCGTTCAAGCTGAAGCCGGCTGGCGAACATGACAACGAAGACAAGCACTCGTCGGCACCCGGGAAGCGCGTCAAGTCGATGGCGCTTCCGGTAGTCACGAATGTCAGCTTCAACCCGGGCGGTGCGATTCCAACGGATGAGAAAAAAGGTGATCACGGGCATGACGACCACGCCCATCACAGTGATGAAGGCAGCCACGATGCCCACGACGGCCATGCTCACGCTGGTGAAGATCACGCACATGGCGATCACGCACATGGCCATGAAGGTGGTCATGGTCATAAGGCGCGATGGCCTGAAGCGTTCCATATGCATCATCATCTGTTTGATATCACCAAGGGTACACGTGAAAATTACACGATGGAAAACAAGGCTCACACCAACGTGTGGGGCAAGGCCATCGACTTGAACAAGTGCATTGGCTGTAACTCTTGTGTGGTGGCGTGTCAGTCGGAGAACAATGTGCCGGTCGTTGGACGTGATGACGTTCGACGCGGACGTGAGATGCACTGGATCCGCATCGACCGTTACTACGGCAACAATCTGTACAACAATGATGCGGCGGAAAACGATGACAAAATGATCGTGCACCAACCGGTGGCCTGTCATCACTGCGAAAATGCTCCGTGCGAGACCGTTTGTCCGGTTGCCGCAACGGTTCACTCGCATGAGGGACTCAACGACATGGTTTACAACCGCTGTATTGGTACGCGTTACTGCGGTAACAACTGTCCTTACAAGGTCCGTCGATTCAACTTTTTCAATTACTCCGATGCCAAGACCTTCCTCAAGTATCCCGGGGCGGACAAACTTCCGCCGGGCGATCGCAATCTGCAGAACCTGATGATGAATCCGGAAGTTTCGATTCGTAGTCGCGGCGTGATGGAGAAATGTACCTACTGCGTGCAACGCATCCAGAACAAAAAGATTCAGGCCAAAGCCGAGCATCGTGAAATTGGCGACAATGAGATCACAACGGCTTGTCAGGATGCTTGTCCGACGCAGGCGATTACCTTTGGCGATTTGAATCGGGTTACCAGCGACGTGCATGCGGCACATAAAAATCCTCGCGCCTATTCGATGCTTGAGGAACTGAATAACTGGCCACGTACGGTGTATCTGGCGCGTGTTCGCAACGTTCATCCGTGGATGATCGATGCAGATGACCGCGACTCCAAACCGCGTGACTATCAGAAAGAAGCTGCCGGCCAAGCCTGATCCTGAATTGGGATTCTCGGGCATACGACAACGACAAAAATACACTTAAGACTAAATTAGACGGAAACAAGAATGGCTACGACGGTTGATCCCCAGGGTTTGGACAACACGTACGACGACGCATCGCAGCGTACGCCGCTGGTTTTGGGTGGCCTGGACTACCAGGGCGTCACCGAAACGGCGTGTGGATTCTGGGAGGCCGAAAAGGCTCCCAAGATCTGGTGGATTTTGTTGCTGATGGCGATGAGTTTGCTGGGAATCCTTGGCGGGCTGGTGAATCATCTGTTGATGTCAGGCGTTGGTGTCTGGGGTAATAACAATCCCGCCTACTGGGGCTGGCCGATTGTGAATTTCGTATTTTGGGTCGGCATCGGTCACGCGGGAACGCTGATTTCCGCGATTCTGTTTTTGTTCCGCCAGAACTGGCGTACCAGTATCAACCGTGCCGCTGAAGCGATGACCATTTTTGCGGTGGTGTGTGCGGGCATGTTCCCCGGTATCCATATCGGGCGCGTGTGGGTGTTTTACTGGCTGTTTCCGATTCCGACGGAACATCTGGCGATGTGGCCGAACTTTCGTAGCCCGCTGCTGTGGGATGTGTTCGCCGTTTCGACTTATGCGACGGTGTCGTTATTGTTCTGGTACATGGGTATGGTTCCCGATATTGCAACCTTCCGGGATCGCACCAAAAGCCGTATCGGAAAATTCATCTACGGGCTGCTGTCGCTGGGCTGGACCGGTTCGGCCCGTAACTGGCACCGCTACGAGATCGCCTATACGTTGTTGGCCGCATTGGCGACGCCGCTGGTTCTTTCAGTGCACACGATCGTTAGTTTTGACTTCGCGGTTTCCCAGTTGCCGGGTTGGCACACGACCATCTTCCCGCCTTACTTTGTGGCCGGTGCGATCTTCAGTGGTTTCGCCATGGTGGTCACGTTGTTGGTGCCGGCGCGGGCGTTATTCGGTCTGGAGAAATTGATCACGCTGCGACACCTTGAGAATATGAACAAAATTATCATGGCGACGGGCCTGATGGTGGGGACCGCTTACGGAATCGAATTCTTTATCGCCTGGTACTCGGGTGTTCAGGTGGAAAGTTACGCGTTCTGGAATAGGGCGTTTGGTAATTACTCGTGGGCGTACTGGATTATGATCAGCTGCAATGTCGTGATCCCGCAGTTGTTCTGGTTTAAATGGTGTCGGACAACCACCTGGTTTATGGTGATCGTCTGTATTTTTGTGAATATCGGGATGTGGTTCGAGCGATTTGTGATCACGATCACTTCGCTGTGTCGCGACTTCCTGCCCTCCAGTTGGGCGTACTTCACACCAACCTGGGTGGATATCGGCATGCTTGTCTGTAGCTTCGGTCTGTTTTCGACTTTGTTTCTGCTGTTCTGTCGGTTCCTGCCGGTGATCGCGATGGCGGAAGTCAAAGGCATCATGCCGCGCGATGGACATCATTAGAAAAACTGACGTGACCGAGGATGGAAGCATCCGCTTCCAACGGTATCAAACAACTCGACAATCCGCACTTTTGCACGATTGAAAATAACGATGGCAGAAAATAACAACAACAATGCTGATTCGAAACTGATTGGCCTGCTGGCTCAGTTTGACGATCCGGAATCGCTGGTCGCGGCCTGTAATCACGCGCGTGAGGCCGGTTATAAAAAAATGGATGCCTATTCGCCGTTTCCCGTTCACGGGATTGATCCGGCGATCGGCATCAAACGAACCATACTGCCTTTGATCGTGTTGGCGGCCGCTCTGGGGGCGGTTGTGGTGGGGTTGGGATTGCAGATCTACACCAACTCAAGTGCGCTTGATTTTCTGGCACCGTTTCCGGGTTATCCGTTTCAGATCAGTGGAAAACCAGTTTTCAGTATTCCTGCCAACATCCCGGTGACGTTCGAGATCATCGTGTTGACCAGTGCGATTACGACCTTCTTGGGCATGTGGATTCTGAATCGCCTGCCAATGTTCGCCAATCCACTGCACCGGATTTCGCGATTTAAGCGGGTTACCAACGACAAGTTCTTCCTTTGCTTGGAAGCCAAAGATGAGAAATTCAATCGTGCGGCATCGGAAACCCAGTTGAACAAATGGGGCGCGGTGGCAATCGAGGAAGTGCGGCAGGATCTGACGGACAATGATTTACCGAAGTGGATTCCCACGGCTGCGATTTTGGGGGCGATTGTTTTGTTGCTGCCGCCAGCGGCCATCTTCAGCCAGTGGGGGCAAACCAATCGCCATCCGCGTTTGCACGTGGTTCCCGATATGGACTGGCAGCACAAGTTCAAAACACAGACGATGGCTCCCAACCTTGCCAACGGCCTAGATGAGGTTGATCTGATGTATGCCGACCTTCGTTCGGCGCGTCGGCCGGTTGATGGTGCTGTGGCATTTGGTTCACTGGATATCGACAGCGAAATGAACTTCGGCATCAAGCAAGATTTTGCACATGCCATTTCCTCGCGCAAGAGCATGCGAACGTTGCTGGTAAGTGCAACCGATGACAAAACAGCGGAATCCTCCAGTGGCGACAGTCCTGCGCTTGCTGCTGATGCGACGGAGAATATAGACCAGTGGGTTACCACGTTTCCTGAGGGCGTTGAGGTCAATGAAAAACTGCTCGCCCGCGGGCAGCAGCGCTTTAATATTTACTGCGCGGCCTGTCATGGTTACGCGGGACAAGGTAACGGATTGGTCAACCAAAAAGCGCTGGCGTTGGCAGCCAACGGCGACGCCACGTGGACCGCCGCTCGCTCGCTGCATGATGCTGATGTAAAAGGTGATGCCAAGAACCCGGTTGGGAGAATCTACGATACGATCACCAATGGGCGTGGCAACATGGGGCCTTACAGGGCACAGATTCCTGTCGAAGATCGGTGGGCGATTGTGGCCTATGTGAGAGCACTTCAGGAAACAGGGCTGAAGACACCCGGTGTTGATGCTGCGACCGACGGAGAAGAAAGTGCCGAAAAGGTAGACCCGGATGCCAAGCCTAAAGAATAGAAAAACAGCGATGCGTCGTTGTCCGCAAGGGTGATCGCATCAGAGTTCCAAAATACAAAACCCCAAGTCAAAACTAACCACGTCGACACTTCATTATTACGGGTGTCAAACCAGACTGATTTAGCAATGCACGAAACACGACCTGCAAAAATTACCTCCCCCGTCGTATCGCTGGGCAATGGTTACGTACGTACGATTCCTGTGGCGGCAATTGTCGCTGCGGTTGGAGTCGTGTTGGCGATCCTGTTTTCTGGTGGGCTGGGTGCCCGGTTTATGCACGCCTATTTGATGAATTACGCGTTCCTGCTGTCGATTTGTCTGGGCTGTTTGTTCTTCGTGACAATTATGCACCTAACACGTGCCGGGTGGAGCGTGACACTACGCCGGATTGCCGAACTTTACGCGATGTGTGTTGTGCCGATGGCGTTGCTGTTTCTGCCGATTCTGGTGACCGTTCTGTCAGGGAGTGATGTGCTGTACCCGTGGGTTGATGGGGGTTGGTCGATGGGGGATAGCGACGACCCTGCTGCGGTGGCAACGGCCGGATTCATCAACAGTTTGCCTGTCGCCCAACGGCCACCATTTGAGCAATTGAAGTACGGGTTTTTGAACCCCGGCTTTTTTGCCGGCCGCTGGGTTGTGTATTTTTTGATTTGGGGAGGAATGGCGTCGTTCTTCCTGTTCACATCTCTCAAGCAAGATAAAACAGGCGAAGGCAGCCTGACGCACCGGATGCAGGCCTTTGCCGCTCCGGCGATGATCGTGTTCGCCGCGACGCTGGTATTTTCCTCGTTTGACCTCGAGATGTCACTGGAGCCGTTTTGGTTCAGCACGATGTATCCGGTTTACTTTTTTGCCGGCGCGGTATTAAGTGCTTGGGCGACGATTACCCTGACGGCGTTATGGTTTCAACGCACCGGGCGCGTGACCGACGAGATCACCATTGAGCACTATCACGATATGGGCAAGATGATGTTTGGTTTTATCGTGTTCTGGGGATACATCGCCTTCAGCCAATTCCTGCTGATCTGGTACGCGAATATTCCAGAAGAGACGTTCTGGTATAACTGGCGAATTAACTATCCAGGCTGGAAAACACTGTCCTATGTTTTACTGATTGGGCATTTGTTCATCCCGTTTTTGGCGATGATGGGCCGCACGGTTCGACGTAGCAAGAACTTCCTGTTTGGTGCGACAATCTATCTGTTGGTGATGCACTGGTTGGATCATTTTTGGTTGGTGATGCCGCACTACAACCACTACGTCGGTGGCGGGATTGAAGGGCGCGGCTGGGATACGTTTAATCCCATGGCGGACATCGCCTGTGCAGTCGGGATGATCGCTGCATTTATTGCGATCTTCTGTGTGATCTGCCGGGACAGGCCGTTGGTGGCGTTGCAGGACCCAAGATTGGGCGAATCGCTGAACCACGAAGTCCACTAGAGAAAAGATTAGCCATTGCCGGCAACCAGTAGTAGAACAAGCAAATCACGAGAAAACCGAGTCAAAAACCATGGCGGAAATCATTCAAGGCAGCGACGAAAAGGCACAGGCACGCCCACGTTATGATGATATCAACACACCGGTTGTGGTGATGTGGGGGTTCATCAGTGCTGTGTTAACACTGGTGGCGATCCTGACGATCAGCGGTGTGTACAACGTCTGGTCCGCCAGTTGGATCAAAACGCGTCAGGGGCAGTTTGTGAATCAACCGGCACGTGAGCAGGTTATTCAGCAGAAAAAGGTACTTCAGGGCGGAGAGGGATCGATCGCGATCGGCGATGCGATGAAGAAGGTCGTTGAGCAGTACGGGAAAAGTCACTAAGCGGTAGTATTCAACATCGTTAAGTCCCAAATCGGGACATTCATTAATGCACCTTAATTCAACATTTCGGACTTTTGTCTTCCTCAGCCTGATGGCTGTTGTGGGGGGATTATATGTTGATGCATTAAAGGCAGATGAGCCAATACGGGCGGACGAAGCTGCCGCGCGTAAAACTGATCCCTTTGCCCAAGTTGATCCCAAAGATGATCCCTACGGTGCGCGACGAATTCCTGATGCACTGGTCAATATTGGCGTTGATGACTCCAAGAATGGCAACTTGGTTGATGTGAACACCGCCTTCCGTGATCACAAGAATAACCTAGTTCGGATTGGTGATCTGTTTGACGGTGTTAAACCCGTCGTCATGTCGTTTAATTATTCCGACTGTCCCAAGTTGTGCAGCGTTCAGCTGGAAAACATGGTCGATGCGCTCAGCCAGATCGATCTGAAGATTGGTAATGACTTTCGCATGGTTTCGATCAGTATCGATCCCGAGGAAACCACAGAGCGGTCACGTCAGCAGCTTGATATCTACACACGTCGATACAACCTGGCTTCGGCGCGAGACGGTCTGCATTTTCTCGTTGGCGAACAAGCGTCGATTACGAAGATCACTGACGAGTGCGGTTTTAAATACAAATACGTTGAATCGCAAAAACGATACTCTCACCCACCTCTGTTTTTGATCCTGTCTCCCAAGGGCAAGATCGTGCGGTACATCCATGGGCTGGATTATGATCCCCAAACGATGAAACTGGCTTTGGTGGAGGCGGCCGAAGGCAAGATTGGTTCGCCGCTGAATCTGGCCAGCTATGGCTTGGGTTGCTTTGTGTTCGACACGAGCACCGGCAAGTACACGTTTCAGGCGATGGCGTTGATGCGTGGCGGAGCCCTTTTGACCTTGTTGGTTTTGACGATCACGCTGGTGCCGTATTGGTTCTTCCGGCGGGGTGCCGGTGACCAGCATATTGCTGTAGAGAAAACATTGACATCCAAACCGGAACCGGGCCTCTGACTTTTCACTCGAATCGTTGGCTTGTTTCAGGATTAAACTTTATTTTGTGCGTTAGATAAATGAATTGGCATTTACCCATCCTGCTGGGAAAACTGGACAGCTCTTCCACCGAAGAGATTATCAAACGGGTTGAGCAGACGACGCTGCCAGGGACCAAGGTTCCAGCGTCCTCGATTGAACACGTCGGTGCCGACTCGTGGGCTCAGTTCTACGATTCGTCCTACTGGTTTCCGGAGCAAGCATCGGATTTTGCGGCACCGGTGGACAATCTGTTCATGTACATCTTCTGGGTGTCGCTGGTGTTCTTTGTGGTCATTGTGGTTGCGATGGTTTACCTGTGCTTCAGGTATCGCCGCAAGGGCCAAGAGATTAACCCCGAACCCAGTTCGTCTCACAATAACCTGATCGAGATTATTTGGTCGGTGGGGCCAAGTGTGTTTCTGGTTTACATGTTCTGGCAGGGGGCAACGACCTATTTTGAGACAAAGACACCGCCGCCGGAACCGGAAGAGATCGTGGTTACCGCCAGTCGTTGGAACTGGGTGTTTACCTACCCCAATGGCGATAGTTCATCGGAGTTGCACCTGGTGAACAACCAGCCAACACGATTGAAAATGCAATCCACCGACGTGTTGCACAGTTTGTATGTGCCGGCGTTTCGCCAGAAAATGGACATCGTTCCCGGCCGATACTCTTACGCTTACTTTCGTCCAACCAAAGAAGGGCAGTACCGACTGTCCTGTACCGAGTATTGTGGGCGCGAGCACTCCAAAATGCGTACCGTCGCGGAAGTTCACCCGGACGAAGAGCATCGTCGGGAGAACACGCAGTGGATCAAGGAAGAGTATTACCCTTGGAAGAATGGCGAACGTATCTACAAGATCAACTGCTCGGGCTGTCACAAAATCAACGGCGAAGCGGCCACCGGCCCGGCGTTGAATCTGCTGTACAGTATGAAGAAGCGTCCGTTGATGGGCGGTGGCAAAGTGACCGTCGACGCGGATTACGTGCGGAAGTCAATCGAATATCCGGCAGCGGATGTGGTTGAAGGCTTTGGTCCGGTTTCCAAAATGAATTCGTTCCTCAACAAACTTTCTCAGGATGACATCAACAACGTCAACGCATACCTGCAGAAACTGAATGATCCGTCGAGCGTCGCCGGTGGTACGATTGAAACGGGCCTGCGGGCAGACGGCGAATAAACTGCCAGACGAAACACAGCAACGACAGAGACAAAACACAGTAGCGTTTAAGCTAAAGAAGGTAACAACGATGGCAACCGCAGAAACTCGAAACAAGATTTTTGGCACGCCAGAAACCAATTATTTGAATTGCACCAAAGGGTGGAAATCGTGGGCGTTCACACTGGATCACAAACGCATTGGCGTGATGTACCTAGTAGGTGTTACCATTGCACTGTTTCTGGCTGGCGCGTTCGCGCTGATCTTGCGTTCTCATTTGGTTAAATTCGACAGCAACATGCTGTCCTATGACAGGTACAACCAAATGTTTACGCTCCATGGGGCGGTGATGGTGTTTGCTTTCATCATTCCCAGTATTCCGGCAGCATTGGGAAACTTTGTGCTGCCCATGATGTTGGGGGCCAAAGACGTAGCGTTTCCCCGGATGAACCTTGCCAGTTTCTATCTCTGGATCGTCGGGACGATGTGTCTGTTGGGTGCGATCCTTTTCGGCGGTGGCCTAGATACCGGTTGGACGTTCTACACGCCGTACAGTATTGAAACCGAAACGGGTGTGATCTGGGCGACCTTTGGTGCATTTGTTCTAGGGTTTAGTTCGATCTTTACCGGTCTGAACTTCCTCGTGACGGTGAACACCATGCGATCCCCGGGACAGACCTGGTTCAAGTTGCCGCTGTTTTTGTGGTCGTTGTATGCCACGTCGATCATCCAGGTTTTGGCGACTCCGGTTCTCGGGATCACGCTGCTGTTGTTGATCGCAGAAAAAACCATGCACATTGGCGTGTTTGATCCACGCTATGGTGGCGATCCGGTCTTGTTCCAGCACTTCTTCTGGTTTTATTCGCATCCGGCGGTTTACATTATGATTTTGCCCGGGATGGGTGTGATCAGTGAATTGATATCGGTATACAGCCAGAAGCGTATTTTCGGTTACAGCTTTATTGCATTCTCCAGTGTGGCGATTGCGTTGCTAGGATTCTTGGTCTGGGGGCACCATATGTTCACCAGTGGCCAGTCACCTTTGGTCACTCTGATCTTCAGTGCGATCACGTTTTCGGTCGCGATCCCGTCGGCGGTGAAAGTGTTTAACTGGCTGGCAACGTTATTCAAAGGATCGATCCTGCTCAACACGCCGATGCTGTATGCACTTTCATTTATTTTCCTGTTTGGTATCGGCGGTTTGACCGGCCTGTTTTTGGGGGCTCTTTCGACAGACATTCACCTGCACGATACCTA
Source organism: uncultured Pirellulaceae bacterium (assembly GCA_937967505.1). GTDB lineage: Bacteria > Planctomycetota > Planctomycetia > Pirellulales > Pirellulaceae > Mariniblastus. The sequence continues at coordinate 11,607 of CALCJM010000004.1, forward strand.
TTTTGTGGTGGCTCACTTTCACTTCGTGATGGTCGGTGGAACGCTGACAGCGTTGCTGGGCGGTTTATTTCACTGGTGGCCAAAAATGTTTGGCCGAATGTATAATGACTTTTGGGGCCGCGTTTCCTGTGCCCTTGTATTCATCGGGTTCAACGTGACCTTCTTTCCACAATTTGTGATGGGTGCCCGGGGGATGCCTCGCCGGTACGCTTCTTACGATCCAGAATTTCAGATCTTCCACCAGATTTCCACTGTGGGAGCGTTCGTGCTGGGGATCGGTATCCTGTTGGCCTACGGTGTTTTGGTCTACGCGGCGCGGTATGGAAAACGTTGTGGATCGAACCCTTTCCGCGCCGCATCGATGGAATGGCAGTCCAGTTCGCCACCGGACTTCCACAACTTCATTCACAAACCCACCGTCAACGACCCTTACGATTTTGATTCACAGGTCTACGACGAGGAACTGGATACCTATCTCCCCCGTGAGTATGCCGACCCAGCAAAGACACCACCACGGAAAGAACCCGTTCATCACTAGGGTGCGCTGGCTGATACCAAATAAACAATCGAAAGTGAATTCAAAATTCGCAACGGATTGTTGCTTGGTCAGAATTGAAGGCTTCCCCGGCCCCAACCAAACCAAATTCAACACGCTTTTTTACCAACGTCAACATTCACTCAGCCCCCTGTGGGGTTGATCTTCCGGAGTCGGAAATGGCAATTGCCGAAACCCATGATACGCACGGCGAACACCACGATGATCATCACGATCATGGTGAATTCATCGCCCACCACTTTGAATCGCCCGAACAACAGTTCGATTCCGGGAAGCTTGGGATCTGGATCTTTCTGGTGACTGAAGTTTTGTTCTTCAGCGGCCTGTTTGTTCTGTACACGCTGTACCGAAACTACCACCCCGAGATTTTCCAGGTGGCACACCACTATCTGGACAAGAATTTGGGTTGTCTGAACACGATTGTTCTGCTGTTCAGTAGTCTGACGATGGCGTTGGCCGTTCGCAGTGCTCAAACGGGCAAAAACAAAAACTGCGAGACTTACCTGCTGATCACGATGGTTTGTGCCACGATCTTTCTGGGAGTTAAAGCGGTTGAGTACAGTCACAAATGGGATCTGGGGATCTGGCCTCGCAGCATGTTCCACTACCATGAAGGTGTTCACGAAACAGGTATCTTTGGTCTGTCGAACTATCTGATCAAATTAAGCGTGATTCCGACGTTGTTGTTGGTCGGTTTTGCAGGATACGCGGCGTTTCAGTATCTAACCGACAAAGCCAACAACGCTAGGTTTTATATCGGCATGACGATCATGGTGCTGGGGTATTTTGCCGGTGTTGTGGGCGGTGTGGTTTATCAAAATGCAATTGCGGGTGACTCACACGCTCATGCCGCTCTTCAAACTGCCGCCCCGTTGATGTTGCACGCCGCAACGATCGATAAATCGTCGGCAGGGCACGATGATCATGTACATGCTGATGGAGAGGGTGACTCCCACGATGATCATGATCACGCAGACGTACCCGCCGGTTCCCAAGAATCGGTTCCGGACAGCGTTGGTATCTTTTTCAGTATTTATTACTGCATGACAGGCTTGCATGCCATTCACATTATCGGTGGTATCGTCGCCCTAGCGTGGATCTACCGAAGAAGTCAGTTGGGACATTGGCGAGAAGATTATTTTGGTCCGGTCGATTACGTCGGGCTCTATTGGCACCTGGTCGACTTGATCTGGATTTACCTGTTTCCACTCTTGTATCTGATTGACTAAGGAGGTGCCTGATTATGGCTGACCATTCACACGATTCACACGACCACCCTTCGTTTAATCACCCGGCACCCATTCCGATGTTGTTCGGCGTATTTATTGCGTTGGTCGGTTTGACCGTTGCCACCGTGGTAACATCCAATATTGAACTGGCCCAGTTCGCGTTTCCGGTCGCGATGGCGATTGCCACATTGAAGGCTTTCCTTGTAGGAGCATTTTTCATGCACATGTGGTGGGACAAGGGGTTTAACATCCTCGTGTTTCTGTCGTCATTGTTGTTTGTCACACTGTTCATTGGAATGACGATGCTGGACACCGGAAGTAACCTGGAACAGGTCGAGAGCTTCCCGACGACGGAGACTTCTTCGCTGTCCACCACTGAATATTAGTAGGTCGCTCTCTTCGTGAGCGACAGCAGTCTTCGGAAGGGAGGCTGCTACGGATGGCCCTGTTAAAAATTTTGGAGGATCGTGATGCTAAAGCAATCCCTGAAAATGGTGCCTGCCAGGCGGGAGCACTATCAGAGCAAGCTGGTGTTCATGCTGTTTTTGGTCTCGTTGGGGATGTTTTTTGTCGGTAGTCTGATCACGTACCTTACCGTGCGTGAGCAAGCTTTCAGCCCGATTGCCAATGCGATTCCCGGTTCGTTCATGGATCAGGGACCTGCGTTCTACCATTCGTTGCAGATTCCCGTTTCGTTTTGGTTAAGCACGGTTGCGTTGATTTTTGTCAGCATTTTTCTTCATCGCGCCTGTTGGTTGATTCATCGCGAACGTCGGGCAGAATTCCGCTTGCTGTTGGGGTTAGCCTGGGTGGCCGCATTTGTGTTCACGCTGGTCCAGGGTTTTGGAATGGCCTGGCTGTTGGATCGGCATTTCAGCGCTACAGATGGCTCGATGAAGGTCTTCGGAATGTCGTTCGCTCTGGCGTTGATCCACGCACTGCACGTGATTGGCGGCATGGTGTTTCTTGGGTTTGTGATCTACCAGGCACAACGCGACCGCTATGATCACGAGCGTCACTTTGCCGTCGACAACTGTGCCAACTACTGGCATTTCCTAGACGTTGTCTGGGTCTGCATGTTAGCCGTGTTTCTGATCGCCCGGTAGCTCGCTTGCCCGTTAGGCCTGTCGTTGGGGTATAAGCCTATCCGGAGTTAATGCCTGCGTACTCTGAAAACTGGTGGGGTGACCCGTCAATGTCTGCCTGTTTCCAGGCAGTTGTTGATCGATTGGGCATTAGCTTTCGGAAGCCGGGAAATTCTTGATGTTCGCATGGAACACGACCTATAATAAGTTGTAGTCCCGCCGATAAGATCTGTCCAAAAAAGATCTGTCCAAAAAACGGTGTTATGAAATCTCCAGTGAAGTCTACGTTTATGAATTTAGCTTTTTCAATAATCGGGTTCAGTTGGCCGAGATCCCGGACTGTGGTTCTGACTGTATTTTTGTCATTGTGTTTTGGTGGAGTTTTTGAGGGACGTACATTTGCCGAAGATTCGGTTGATTTCAATTTGCAGATTCGTCCGATTCTGTCTCGTCACTGTATCTCCTGCCATGGTCCTGACGAAGGCGATCGCCAGGCGGATCTACGTCTGGATACGTTCGAGGGAGCGACCGATTACGCGATTGTCCCCGGGGATGCTGCAGGCAGCGATGTGATAGATCGCATCACGACCGACGATGATGAATTACGAATGCCGCCGGCCGATCACGGGGCAGCGCTCAAGCTAGAAGAGATGGAATTACTGCGCAAGTGGATCGATAGTGGAGCCAATTACGCGGTGCACTGGTCGTTTGTGCCGCCCCAAAAAAAGACGCCACCAGAAATCAGGAACAGCGCAACGGCGGTCGATGGAAGCATGCCGCGCGTGCAAAACTCTATCGACAATTTTATTCTTGATCGGGTTCACAGTGCGGGCTTGAAACAGAATCCTGCGGCCTCGCCGCTGGTTTTGGTCAGACGCGCCTCGCTGGGACTGACAGGTCTGCCACCGGCGGCTCATGCTGCCCCGGTTCAGGAGTCGATCGGCCGGTTTATAGGACAACCGACCCAGCCGCATTTTGAGACCTACGTTGACCAGCTTTTGCAGACGCCCGCCTATGCCGAGCACTGGGCGAGTGTTTGGTTGGATCTGGCGCGCTACGCCGATACGTGTGGTTATTCGGGAGACGAAAGAAGAGATATCTGGCCGTGGCGTGACTGGCTGATTCGGTCGTTACAAAGTGAGAAATCGTATCGCGATTTGTCGATTGAAATGCTTGCCGGAGATCTGTTGCCCAATGCAACCATGGATCAAAAACTGGCTACTGCTTTTCATCGCAATACGTTGGCCAATAACGAGGGCGGAACCGACGACGAAGAGTTTCGTGTGATCGCCGTCAAGGACCGGCTTAGCACGACACTCAATGCGTGGATGGGGTTGACCGTTCGTTGTGCTGAATGTCACTCGCACAAATACGATCCGATCAGCCAGCAAGAATATTATCAGCTGTTTGATTTTTTCAACCACACCGTCGATGCCGACAATCGCGACGACCGACCGAAACTGGAAGTGCATCCGATTCGCAACCCGGCCAACGTGGCCGCCTTGGAGGCGAAGATCGGTGATTTGCAAAAGCAGCTCGAAGACGAACCGGAGGTGTGGGAAATCCTGCGACCGGAAGAAATGAAAAGCCGCAATGGAACCCGGTTCAGATTGTTGGACGATGATTCAATTTTGGCGTTCGGGCCATTGCCCAATATCGAAGAGTATGCGTTTACGTTTGAGGTGCCCGCCGGAACGACGATTGCCGCCATTCGACTCGAAGCATTGCCGCATGTTGAACACGATGGCAATGTTGGTCGGTCTCCTGAAGGTGCCTTTGTCCTGTCGCAAATCCGCCTGGCCCAAATCAACGATGAAGTGGCCGGTGACAAAAAAGAAGATAAAGAAGCTGGTGCGGAAGAAGAAACCAATAGCAACGAAGTCATTTTGCCGTTCCATGATGCCGCCAACGATTTCAATCAAGTCAATCGTCATGCAAAAACAGCTATTAAGCCGACTGTAAAGAGTGGTGGACGCCAGGGGTGGGGCGTGAATCATCCCATGACGGGCTATCGGGCACGGCATGAAGCTGTCTTTGAGTTAAAAAAACCTTTCGAAGCGAAATCAGCGACGCGGTTCAAAGTCTATTTATTACACGATCCGCCGTGGCCGCGTCTGCATCTGGGGTGCGTCAGGATTTCGATTTGTGATGTCCCGGGGGCGGTCGTCAAATACAACAACAAGGAACTTGGCCCTATCCGGCGTCAAATTACTGCGGCCGTGGTTGAACGCGATGCTCCGGTTCGTGTGCCGGTGATTCAGGAACGTCAGAAGAAGTATCGTCGTGAATCGTTTGTGATGCTGCGAGGAAACTTTCGAAGCAAGGGCGAAAAGGTTGAAGCAAAATTCCCGGAAGCGTTTGCTTCAAAGTCCGACGCGTTTTCTACGGACAGGCTGGGATTGTCCAGGTGGCTATTTGCCGATGATAATCCGCTGACGGCGCGTGTGGCGGTTAACCGGTTTTGGGCGCGTCTGATGGGGCTGGGGATTGTGGAAACCGAAGAAGACTTTGGAACCCAAGGGACGCCGCCATCCCATCCGGAGTTGCTGGACTATTTGGCTGTCGAATTCCGCGCAGGTGACTGGGATGTGCGAAAACTGTTGAAGAAGGTGGTGATGTCCGCGACCTGGCAACAATCCACGACCCTTTCGCAACAGGCAATCGAGGTTGATCCGCGGAACCGTCTGTTGTCGCGCGGCCCTCGAGTACGTTTGTCGGCTGAGGTTGTGCGCGACCAGGCATTGTCGGTGGCGGGGTTGCTATCCAATAAACTGTATGGTGAACCTGTCTATCCTCCCAACCCGATTAAACGTGTCGTCAATGCGTTTACCGGTGGGATGACCTGGCAGGAGAGCACCGGAGAAGATCGTTATCGTCGCGCGATTTATACATTCCTCAAACGCAGTGCGCCTCACCCGCTGTTTGAGACGTTTGACATGGCCAGCCGCGACACGTGCAGCATGCGGCGACAGACAACCAACACCCCACTACAGTCGTTCATGACGCTAAATGATGTGACGTTTGTGGAAGCCGCCAGAGCTCTGGCGGCAAAGATGCTGGAGGTTGGCGGTGACGATGACATTGACGATGAAAATGACTCTGTGACGCGACTTGTTCAGCAAATCAGTTTCGGTCTGGAAAAGGCAACCTACTTGCCCGCACAGCAAAAGCAAATCGAGGTTTTGACTAGGCTGTATCAGAGTAGCCTCGACAAGTATTCAACCGATTTGAAAGCGGCGGCAGAAATGATGGGGCACGAAAATGCCAAGGACTCGGGGCTTGATCCCGAGAAAATGAAAGCACCGCAACGTGCGCGACTGGCGCAGCGCGCCTCAATGACGGTGGTGGCCAACGTGATTTTGAATCTGGATATATTTTTAAATAATTAGTCGCATGGGCGCACCTGTTTCCGGGAAACGGATCCAATTCAGCCGTCCGGGCGCTTAAGCCACCCGGCCGCTCGTGAAGCTCCGTTATTCGGAGAGGGATTGCTGCTGATGGGCTGCTATCAATAGTGACTTTATTCATCTGAACTACTTATGAAAACGAACTCAGACTATCTATCCAACGAAGCGCGTGTTGCAGCAGCCCGATTGCAAACGCGCCGGCACTTCTTTGGCAATTGCTCGATCGGGCTTGGCGGTCTTGCTCTCAGTCAACTGATGGCCGGGATTTCGACGGCCGCAGATGATACCGATTCCCATACCGGCCAGCATGGATACCAGAAGCGCGCCAAACCTGCCAAACAGGTGATCTATTTGCACATGGCTGGATCTCCGCCCCAGCATGAGTTGTTTGACTACAAACCTGAATTGGAGAAACGTAACCTTCAGGAATGCCCGGAAGAGCTGATCGCGGGGAAGAAGTTTGCATTTATTAAAGGGCGTCCCAAGCTGTTGGGGCCCGTTTTCCCATTTGAACGCTATGGGAAATCAGGTATGCAGCTGGGCAAAAAGATACCTCATATTGCTGCTCATGCGGACGAGTTATGTCTGGTCAAGTCCATGTATACAGACCAGTTCAACCATGCTCCGGCACAGTTGGCCCTGCACACCGGAACGCCACAGGTCGGCGGTGCTTCCTTCGGATCGTGGGCGACCTACGGGCTGGGAAGTGAGAACGAAAATCTACCCGGTTATATGGTGATGGTATCCGGAGGCAATATGCCTTCGGCGGGGAAAAATGCGTGGGGCAATGGATATTTGCCCGGGGTTTTTCAGGGCGTTCAGTGCCGGAGCGAAGGTGACCCGATTCTGTATGTGAGCAACCCCAAAGGTATGTCACGCGACATTCGCAGAGAAAGTCTGGATGCGCTCAATCAGCTCAACCGTCGCGAGTACGAGTTGTTTCGCGATCCGGAAACGCTGACCCGAATCGAACAGTACGAATTGGCGTTCCGGATGCAGACTGCAGTTCCCGAAGTGATGGATATCAGTAAGGAGCCTCAAAACGTGCTTGAGGCATATGGTGCAGAGCCGGGCAAAGCTTCGTTTGCGAATAATTGCTTGTTGGCGCGCCGGCTGGTGGAACAAGGGGTGCGGTTTGTTCAGTTGTTTGATTGGGGCTGGGATATTCACGGCACAGGCAAGAAAGATGACATGCATTCCCAGTTTGTGAAAAAATGCAAGGAAGGTGACCAACCGATTGGAGCGTTACTGGCGGACCTCAAACAGCGCGGCATGTTGGACGAAACGTTGGTGATTTTTGGTGGCGAATTCGGCCGTACACCGATGGTCGAAAACCGCAATGGCAAGATGGATTTCATCGGCCGTGACCACCATCCCGATTGTTTTAGTATGTGGATGGCTGGCGGCGGGTTCAAATCGGGCTACGTGCACGGTGCGACCGATGAACTGGGATACAAGGTTGCCGAGGACGGGGTTAGCGTGAAGGATTTTCAGGCAACCGTGCTGCACGCGCTGGGGCTTGATCCACATCGGTTGAGTTTTTTGACGCAGGGATTGAATCAACGCTTGATCGGTCCGGCAAACACCCCCCAAGTGGTGCACGACCTGCTGACGTAGATCGGCTGTGGAAACGGTGTACAATACAGACTACTCAGTCGAGTGAAATTCAATAAAGCGTAACTAAAGTGTAATCAGGAATGTGACGTTGCCATGATTTCCCTTCGATACCATCTATTTTCTGTAGCCGTATGCCTGTTCTTGTTTTCCCAGATGCTTTTTGCACAACAGCACTGGCCTCGATTTCATGGTAACAACGGTACGGGGGTATCGCTTAAATCTCATTTGCCACAGACCTGGGCTGACGAACAATACGCCTGGCAAGTGAATTTGCCGGGCGTAGGGTCGGGATCCCCGGTCGTGTGGGGCGGCAAGATCTTCCTGTCCTCTTCGGATCCCGACACGGCCAAACTAACGGTGATGTGCCTGTCTGTCGAAGAGGGCCAGGAGCTGTGGAAGAAAACGTTTGACTCAACGAAACATCATCTGCATGCCAAAAACACGTTTGCTTCTTCGACATTGGCGGTGGATGAGGACCAGGTTTACGTAGCCTTCGCCAACGAAGCGCATACATGGTTACTGGCTATTTCTCATGACGGTCAGCAAAAGTGGAAACGCGATTTCGGGGCGTATGTCTCCAGCCATGGCTTTGGCAGTTCGCCGCTGGTTTATCAGGACAAAGTAGTTCTCGTCAATTCGCAGCAGGCGACCCAGCTTAAAAAGGGCCAGCAGCCCGGAAAGAGTCGCGTGATTGCTGTTAACGCCAGTGACGGTAGCGATGCTTGGCAAACGCCACTTGAAGCGAAACGTGTCTGCTACGGGGTGCCGTGTATTTATCGTGGGGCTGACGGTGTTGATCAGTTGATCGGGGCGAATACGGGAAACGGTTTCTACAGTATTGATCCCGAGACGGGGAGATTAAATTGGCAGACGGACCGCTCATTCAACAAACGTGTGGTGGCATCTCCTGTATTGGCAAATGGATTGGTACTGGCAACGGCCGGATCGGGAGGTGGAGGAAATTATTTGGTGGCAATGAAGTTAAGCGCCGACGCGCATGTCCCACCGACCGAGGCCTATCGAATTCAAAGCGCCAGTTACGTACCCAGCCCGATAGTGGTTGACGATTTGCTGTTTCTATTTACTGATAAGGGCATCGTTTCCTGTCACGATGTGGCAACGGGAAAGTTGCTGTGGAAGAAACGTGCTTCCAAGGGATTCAATGGTTCACCGGTGGCGACCGCCAAGCATATTTACTGCGTCGATGAGGAAGGGAACATTCACGTGGTGACTGTTGGAAATGAGCCCGATCATCAAATTGTGGCGGCGATGGGTGAGCCCAGTCGTAGCACGCCCGCGATCGTTGGTAACAGGATCTATTTTCGATCGTACACGCGTCTGTGGGCGTTGGATGCACAGTAGCCGGAACTCGCTGCCAATTGGCTGGAGCGTGATGGGCTGATTTACTGTCAGGATTAGCCGTTTTCACGCACATTGTCCGATAGAGCATGGTAGACTCGCAGAACCACTTCCTGATATTGTCAACATCAGTCATTCTTCAAAAGGGGTTTGTCATGCGGAAACAGATTTATTTTTTGGGTATGGTGGCATTGGTATTGCTGATGACCGGCGGGCTGATGCCTGCCCGCGCGGAGGCACAGTTTACCATCGCATTTTCTGACGCGGACTTTGCTACCAATCCACAATTCAGCTCTGTTGAAACCTTTAACTTCAATCTGGTGGTGGCCGCTCCACTGACCACCGGCGTCTATAATAACCCCTTGTTGACCTCCTTGGACTATGCGGTCAATGGAGTTTTGGCACCCGGGACACCTTCCGGATTTCCCGGATTCAATCTGGTAAGAACGATTGGTGGTGCTGAATTCTACACACAGGGTTCTTCGTTGAATTTTGAGATTGCGGATACTGCCGATCTGACCGATGGTCTTCAGGCGTCTGAACTGGTTGGCGCGTTCGAACTAAATGCGCGAGAGGACAATACGGGGCGTTACCATCCTGCACTGCTGGTGATTAATCGTGACGGCACCGGAAGTATTCGCAACAGTGACAATCAGGGCGGCATCAACCCGGGATCGATGCGCGAGGTCGATGTGATGATTGGCGAGGAGTACGTCACCAATCTGTCATTTTCTCCATCGGACCTGACCATTTCAACCAACAGTGTTCCAGAACCTTCCTCAGCAATCTTGTGTTTATTGGCCATTGCTGGAGCTGCGGTACGTCGACGACGCGCGTAAAGGATCGATAAGGAATTTTGGATGTGGAGATTTTGGATCGATGTCGGCGGAACGTTTACGGATTGCTTGGCGATATCGCCTGACGGGAATCAACATCAGACCAAAGTGCTCAGCAGCGGGGTGACCAAAGGATCGATTTCTAGGTTCGATTCCGATCGCATTATTGTCTCTGTAAGTTTTGGTGGCTATCCTGCGGGATTCTGGGCAGGCGCGACGTTGAGTCTGATTGACGCACATGGGCGGGTATTGAAGTCCACAGCCGTGCGGTCATTTTCGGTTTCTGATCGACAGCAACGGTTTGAACTTCAGCACGTCATCACAGCCGACACCGCGCGACTTACTCGCCAGATCGAATTGTCAGCGGGTGTTCACGCCCCGATTGTTGCGATTCGCCAAATCATGGGATTACCGATTTCCCGGCCGATACCCGATTGTCAGGTACAGTTGGGAACAACGCGCGGTACCAACGCATTGCTGACGCGCTCCGGGGCAAAGGTGGCGCTGATCACTTCTGCCGGTTTTCGCGATTTGTTGAAGATTGGTGATCAAGCGCGGCCGCATCTATTTCAGCTGGCGATCAAAAAATCGGCACCGCTTTTTTTCCAGGCCGAAGAGGTCAGCGCACGCATTCTGTCCGATGGAACCGTTCGGCAACCGATCGACGAAAATGCGGTGCGGGAAATGCTCGATGCGCTCCAACGCTCTGGTGTAACTTCAATCGCCGTGTGTCTGATGCATAGCTTCCGTTTTCCACAGCATGAACGGATCGTTGGGCGGCTGGCAAGCGCGGCCGGGTTCGAAGAAGTGCGGCTCTCGCACGAAGTGTCTCCACTGATCAAGATCGTGCCTCGGGCTGAAACGACGGTTCTCGACGCTTATTTAAATCCGGTGATTCGAAGCTATCTGGATGAGATCGAGAATGAGCTCTCGAATCAATCGACGCTGCGGTTGATGACCTCGGCAGGAGGGCTGGTGAGACGCGCCAATTTTTCCGGCAAGGATTCCGTTTTGTCCGGGCCAGCGGGCGGTGTCGTGGGGGCAGTACGAATCGGGCAGCAGGCCGGATTTGAAAAAGTGATTGGCTTCGACATGGGTGGGACGAGCACTGATGTCTCGCGGTTTGATGGGCGGTTCGAAATGGAATTCGAAAGCCGCAAGGCGGGTGTACGGATGCTCGCGCCGATGCTGGCGATCGAGACAGTTGCCGCCGGGGGTGGATCGGTGTGCTGGTTTGATGGAACGCGCTTACAGGTGGGGCCGCAGAGCGCCGGTTCGAATCCGGGGCCAGCCTGTTATGGCAAGGATGGGCCGCTGACGGTGACCGACATCAATTTGTTTCTTGGGCGTATCGATGAAGGTCTGTTTCCGTTTGCACTCGACCAGGCCGCTACCGCGCGAAAGCTGGAGAGGCTTTGTGATGAGTTGCAACAGGCGGGGTACGACTATACCCCCACGGTGTTGGCAGAGGGGTTTTTGTCAATCGCCAATAACAATATGGCTGCTGCGATTGAAAGTGTGTCTGTACGTAAAGGCTACGACCCCAAAGACTATGCGTTGCTGTCGTTTGGCGGTGCAGGTGCGCAGCATTGTTGTGCCGTGGCAGAGCGGCTGGGGATCAAGACGATTCTGGACCATCGACAAAGTAGTATTTTGAGCGCTGTGGGAATCGCGCTGGCGGAGGAAACGGCTCACGCGGTTAAAGGTGTCCTGCGAAGCATTGACGAAACCAGCGATGCGTTCTTAAAAGCTGTCTTTGCCAAACTGGAGCAGCAGGTAGCCTGGAAACTGAAGAACAGCAATGCGGATTTGAGCACAATCAAGTTTGATCGCCGGCTGGAAGTTAGATATGAGGGGTTGGATGCCGCGTTGTTGATCGATGCGGATGATGTGGGTTCTGCGTTGCCGTTGTTTTTGCAAAAGCATCAGCAATTTTACGGATACACGCAGGATCGAATGGTGGAGGTTGTGGCCGCCCGGTTGCAGGGGACGTTGCCTCGGGAAAGTCAAAAAAAGCAGCATTGGCCCTCGTTTACCGATCGTAATTTCCAGGTGGATCATGGCGCTGCCGGAGCATCGCTGTTGCGCAGTAGCCTGACGGTGGGTGATTCGATTCCCGGTCCGGCGATGATCGTTGATGTGTTTTCGACGACGATCATTGATGCCGGTTGGGTGGCACGGGTCGGACCGGAGGCGAATTTGCGAATCGAGCAACTGGAATTGGAAACGGCTGTGAAAACTGATCGGACAGCTGTGATTCAGCGTGCGGATCCTGTCGAACTGGAAATTTTCAATCAGCACTTTGCCTCGATCGCGGCTCAGATGGGATTGTGTTTGCAAAAGACATCCATCAGCGTCAACGTCAAGGAACGACTGGATTTTAGCTGTGCGATTTTTACATCGTTGGGAGACCTCGTTGTCAACGCGCCGCACATCCCGGTACACTTGGGCGCGATGAGTGCAACGGTGCGGGAAATTATTCGGCTGAATCCCGAGGTGGATTCGGGGGATGTATTTGTTACCAACGACCCTTACGGTGGCGGTTCGCATTTGCCGGACGTGACGGTGGTTTCCCCTGTTTATGTTGGAACCGGGACCGATGGTAGTCAGCCGGCATTCTGGGTGGCCAGTCGTTCGCATCACGCGGAAATCGGCGGGAAAACGCCCGGTTCAATGCCACCTGATGCCGTTTCTCTGGCGGAGGAAGGTGTGCTAATTTCCAATTTTAAATTGGTCGATCGCGGCAAGGAAAAGTTTGAAGAGTTGGAACGTCTGCTGAGCAGCGGATCGTATCCATCCAGAAGCGTGCGGGAAAATCTTGCTGATATACGGGCGCAGATTGCCGCAAACCAATCGGGAAGCCGTGATTTGGTGAAGCTGGTTTTGGATCATGGACGACAGAAAGTAATGTCCTATATGGGATTCATTCAAGATGCGGCTGCTGTGCAGTGTCGTGCGGCCATAGGGGACTTATCCGACGGCGAATACACGTTTTCTGACGTGCTGGACAATAGAGCGATGATCTGTGTGAGAGTCTTGGTTGATGGCCAATCCATGACGATTGATTTTGACGGAACAGATGCCGTGTTGGCCGGGAATCAGAACGCGAATCCGGCTATCGTCCGATCGGCGGTGATGTACGTTTTGCGAATGTTGATCCAGTCCGACATTCCGTTAAACGAGGGCGTGATGAAGCCCGTGACGGTCACCATTCCGGAGAACTGTTTTCTTAATCCCGGGCGGGGGAAGAGTCCGAAATTCAGTCCACCTGTCGTCGGCGGTAACGTGGAGACGTCGCAACGTGTGGTGGATGTTTTGCTTGGCGCATTGGGAATTGCGGCCGCCAGCCAAGGTACGATGAATAACTGGCTGATGGGAGACGCGACGTTTGGCTACTACGAAACGATCGGCGGCGGTTCCGGTGCGACGAAGGATAGCGCTGGGGCGGATGCGGTTCATGTTCACATGACCAATACACGTTTGACAGATCCGGAAATTCTGGAAACGCGGTATCCGGTGGTGTTGCGCGAGTTCTCGATTCGACGCGACAGCGGCGGAAAGGGGAAACAGCGTGGCGGCGATGGAATGGTGCGGGAGGTTGAGTTTCTGAAGCCGTTGCAGGTATCGTTGCTGACCAACCGGAGAAATTGCTCGCCGTGGGGGCTTGGTGGCGGAGAGGATGGCAAAGCCGGCAGGAATATACTGATTCGGCTTGGTGGTGCGCGGGCCGACTTGCCAAGTTCAGCACAATTGGAAGTGGACGTTGGGGATGTGCTTCGCCTCGAGACGCCAGGTGGTGGTGGCTTTGGAATGAAGAATTAGCAGGTCGCTCTCCGAAAGAGGCACTCGCTTTGAAGAGACGTACGATCCTTTTCGAATCAAAGCTGTAGAGGCAACCGGCACATTTGCAGAACATGTAGCGGAGCAATGACAGAGGGGCCCACGTTCGGTTCGCGCAGACTTGCAGTTGTTGCGTGAACCGAACGTTATTCCGACGGAGCGAAATCCGACTATCATTGCCCCAGAACGAGCTGATTATGTGATCTGTTCGCCACGCGCCATCACGACGCTACCGGTACGAACGATCTCGATGATTTCAAATTGCGATAGCATCGTTTCTGCCGCATCAACCTTGCCCGGATCCCCCTGGATCAACGCGATCATCGAAGTTGGTGTCAGATCGACGGTCTTGCCACCGAAGTGCTCGATCACGTGCAAGGCTTCCGTGCGGTCTTCTTTCTTGGCGATGAATTTAATCAGCGCCAGTTCCTTGATCACTGAATCTTCCGGAGTGTGTTCGTAAACGTGAATCACGTCAATCAATTTGTCGACCTGTTTGTTGATCTGGTCCAGGCCTTCAGGATCACCGGAAATTCCGATCGTCATGCGGGCGTATTCGTCATCGCGCCCTTCAGAGACAACCAGAGAGTCGATGTTAAAAGCGCGACGGGCAAAGACCTGACAGATACGCATCAGCATGCCGGGTTTGTTTTTGGCAAGAACCGACAGAGTGTGCGAATTGGAGCGATTGCTTCTGGCGACAGGCGTGTCGGTAGTAACAATTGTTTTAATCATTGAATCAACATCATTGAGTGTGAGGAAATGCGGTTACAAGGTCCGGATTAACGGAGCCGTTAAGTAGACCCGATTGGCTTGGCCATCTTCTCTTTTGGTGGCTCAAGAATCATGTCTTCCAGAGCCGCACCGGCAGGAATCATTGGGAACACGTTATCTGTTTTGACGCATTCGGCGTGGATCAAAATTGGGCCATCGTTGTAGGCCAACGCCTCTTCAATTTTGCGCGAGACATCAGCCGGACGTTTCATGTAAACGCTGGGGATATCGTAGGCGGCGGCCAGCTTGCAGAAGTCGGGGTTGCCGACTAGGTCCACACCGGAGGTGCGATCTTCGTAGAACAACTCCTGCCACTGGCGAACCATACCCAGATAATGATTGTTCAGGACCACAATTTTAATCGGTAGTTTATGAATGGCTGCCGTCGAAAGTTCGAACGCGGTCATCTGGAAACCGCCATCGCCCGAAATCGAGATCACGGTTTTGTCCGGACAGCCCAGTGCCGCGCCAATGGCTGCCGGGAAGCCAAAGCCCATCGTTCCCGCACCGCCAGAAGATAACCAGTGATACGACTCATCATTTTTATAGAATTGAGCCGCCCACATCTGATGCTGGCCCACATCGGTGGAAACGATCGCTTTGCCTTCGGTTTGTTGGTACAGTTCGTGGATCACCTGCTGCATCTTCAAACCGCCCTGCTTTTTGAATCCAAGCGGGAATTTGGTTTTGTTGCTCTCCATTTTTGCCAGCCACTGTTCGGTCGGCAGTGTCTTGACGCGCTTGTGCGCGTTCAGTTTTTTCAGAGCTGCGGTTGCATCACCAATGATCTGAATATCGGGACGAACCATTTTGTCCATTTCGGCCGAATCAATATCAATGTGAATGATCTTGGCATCCGCACAGAACTTGTCGGCTTGTCCAATGATGCGATCATCAAAACGCGATCCGACATTAATCAACAGGTCGCAATCAACCATGGCCTTATTGGCGTAGGCGGTGCCATGCATCCCCAGCATCCCTAGCGACAGTTCGTGGCTTTCCGGGAACACGCCTTTACCCAGCAGCGTCGATGTCACCGGTGCCTGGAGAGTGGTGGCCAACTTCATCAACTCTTCGTCGGCGCGGGAGATCATACAACCATGACCCGCCAGAATCACGGGCTTTTGAGATTGCGAAATTAAACGAGCAGCGTCGTCGATGTCTTTGTCTGTGAAGAGATTAGCTTCATCCGGTTTGTAACCCGGCAACTGCATCGGTGCATTCATATCGCCGGTGAAATCACCCTGGGAAACGTCTTTGGGAACGTCGATCAGCACAGGGCCGGGGCGACCAGTGGTGGAAATGTGATAGGCCTCCCGCGCGACGCGCGGGAGGTCGTTGGACTCTTTCACCAAGTAGTTGTGTTTGACCACTGGGATCGTAATACCAAAGATGTCGGCTTCCTGGAAAGCGTCTTTGCCCAACATCCAGGTCACTTGTTGGCCGCAGAGTACGATCATCGGAACGGAATCCATCATTGCCGTCATCAGACCGGTAACGGTGTTTCCTGCACCCGGGCCGGAGGTTACCAAAACTGCAGCGGGTTTACCGGTGGCTCGCGCGTATCCGTCAGCCATATGAACAGCACCCTGTTCGTGGCGGACAAGGATGAACTTCATTTTGGTTTTGACGGTTTCCAAAGCATCGAAAATTGGAATTGCGGCACCGCCGGAATAGCCAAAAATGTACTCGATTCCCAGATCATCAAGAGTCTTGATCAGGGCCTGTGCGCCGTCATATTTTTGCGTAGTCATGCCAAAATCCACCAAAATTGTGAAAGTACCGGTCTCTCAGCGGCTGAAGGCTGCCAAAAAACGCTTTATCTAACCGAACTTTATATAGTTTCGGGGAAATGGCAAGCGAAAATTGGTGAAAAATGGTGAAGTTTGGCTTGGTGTGCCTTTTCGATGCTGTCAAATGAAGGTCTAAGGGCCAATGTTGAGTTTTCAAGCCGTTTTCTGCTTCGAAAATGAGCTCTGCAAGCCGAAATTGGTTCGCCTGACGGCAGGTCGGGCCACGTTGGTATCCGTCCGGCAATCAATCAGCGAAACAGAGGCGATACAAAAGAAAATGTGAGAAAAGGATCCATTCCCGTGGCAGCCCTGTGTTTTTCGCATAAGCATCAGGATGTCGAGGTTCAGAACGAGCGCCTGTTGGTGTTGGCCGAAGTTGAGTCGCTGTGGTGCGGCCGATTTTGTTGGTAGGTGGGTACAGGTTGCCGGTCGCCTTCAAGGATCGAGAACTCCGCCCATACCGGCATATGGCTAGAAACGGAGTTGGCATCGGTCAGTGACAGGTTGTAGGCCGAAAGAAAATCGAATACCCCCCCCTGCCCTGTAAACTCGACCGTCGCATTTTGGGCAAACACCAAATTGTCAAACTGGCTCTCTTTGTCCGTTGAGGTCGCCATATCGTAGACCACCCAAGTCAGCCCGGCACGTTTTCGCATCGCTGATAATCCTCGATCGCCCGCGTTAAAGTTTCCGGTGATGATGACATCGTCTTCGCCACGACCATCCTGTCGAATGGCTCGGAACAGCTCTCCAAGGTATGCCAGCTCTAGGTCCGGACGGTGCTTGTCCAGCTGAATGTTGGCCAGAGTGAAGGTAAATGCCTTTTCTGAAGCTACGCCGCGCGTCCGAAACCAGCCCACCAGAGGCTCGCGCGACAGCAGTTCATCCGGGTCGTTGACGGAGTACCACTGGGCAAAATCCAGTTCAAGAGTCGCCGAGTCGTACAGGATGACGAACAGCGGATTACCGGGCGAAACCTTGGCCATATCCGAGATAGCACGAAACTTGATTCTGCCGCCGGATCGGGCAGCGGCATTCTTGCCAATGTGCTCCAGCCATGAGATCGACCGAGGGTTAATTTCCTGAAATGCAAGGATGTCAAACTGGCTGCACAGGTCGGTTAGCATTTCGAGCGTGTGGAGTTGTGCCGTGTCATCGAATTGGTTGTTCATTTTGAAGGATGCGATCCGGATCTTGCCTGACGAGCGCGGTGGAAGTCCGACCGCAGAATAGCGCGGTTGACTGGTCAACTGAAAAGGCACCTTCTGCATGCTCCCGCGCAGTGCGTTCTCCCGTGTGGGTGCTGAAAAATCCGGACGCGAGCCGGAGCGTTTGCGGGTGAATTGTAACGATTGCTGCTTGGACGATTGCCAAACCGAATTGTTCTTCGATAACTGCGGGGTATTGCCCGTCCAACTCTCAGGCTGCCAATTGCCTGATGGCCATCCGGATGTGAGGCTGGAAATGCCTCGTGGACCGCCCATACACAGCGCGAGGTAGTTGGACAGTCCGCCAGCCTGCTGGATTTGCTGTTGGTTTAATAAAATCCACAGGCCACCGACAATGACCAAGGCAAGCAATACAGTTTTGAGGAAACGGCTCATACATAGTGGTTTCGACACGACCGGGCCTGTTCGCCGCAACGGCCGGTCGGCTGACGGTTGTGCTAGCCGAACGGTTAGGCTAACCGGAATAACCGTTATGCGCTTTAAGATAGACGATCGCTTGGGAAGTGCTGGGCCGTCTGGTGCCTGAAGCGCTCGCTAAGATGCTGAGGATTGTCGGCCGGTGAAAGAAACGGGACGATAGCGATAGCAAACTATGGTTGCGTCAAAAAAACTGGGGCCTACCCCGAAATGCGCGGAGGACGCAGTTCGGCCGTAGCGGTTCGTCCCGCCAGATTGGTGCGAAAGAATACCAGTAGCATCATCGGCATGTACCACGCGACAAACAGCCCGCCGCCGAACCCATGCCAGAACTGAACCCCGATCATGATCGCCGCGGTATAGGCGATCAGCACGCCGATGTCTTTTTTAACTGGCCAGATTGTAAAGGACGTGCACAAGATGACAAATGCGATCAGTAGCGGTAGTCGCCAGATACGATCCCAGCCGAGTGCCCAGACGCCTTCGAGCCCTTCCATCAGCGGTTGCCAGAATCCGAACATCTTCTGAAGCTGTCTGAAGAAATCGGCAGGCCCCATAGAGGTAAACATTAATCCAACGACACAGAACATAATCGCCAGCCCGAACCAGACCGCAAAACGCCTGACCCCCCGATCCCAGTAGAAGCTGAGCCATAACGGTAGCAAGAACAGCGGGTAGTAGGACGCACCGGTGGCTAGGCCTAGGAATACCCCGGAGAGTTTTGGATTGCGGAAGCAAACTAGCGCCCACAACATCAGTGCAGCGGGTAACGCGTGTTCCACGTGCCCGGTGTAGTACGCTGTATAGGGCAACAATAAATAGACCGAGGAAATCCCAACGCCCATGTAAAAGCTGTTGAAGTTGTAAACCGAAAACAGGATCAATCCCAATACGATCAGCGATTGGCTGACGATTGCCAGAATCTTCAGTACCAGAATGTAACGTTCAAGATTGGCTTCCTGTTCGATGACGATATCATCCACCTGGTCGTTGTCAGAGAAGACGGAGATAACGGCGACAAAGAACAGCATCTGGTATCCGGGGCCGCGTTTACGTAGCGACGACGATTCGGTTTCGTTGGCTGCCTGTCGTTTGGCCATTCGGATCGTCGATTTGACCATGTTTAGTTCATCGGTCGTCGGTTTGGCGCTGAAAATATTTGCCACCAATAACATGATCAAGCAGACGCCCAAAAAGATCAGCCCTCCCAGCGACAGGTTAGGATTCAGCAATGGTCTGCGGACCAAAACAGGATCGATCAGCATTCGGATCAGAAAGATACTTCCGACCACAAACAGACCAATGAAGCCGCGCCGTTGCACGATACGGGGAGGTTCGGCCTGTTCCGCAGCGTTGGGCGTTTCGATGGACGCTGTAGCGGATGGTTCGATTGAGGTCCGGGAATACGTTTCGGAGGACAAACCTGCCGCCAGCGCGTCTGTCGTTGTTGTCGCCGCAGGTTCGGTGGTGGTCGGCCGGTGGTTGTGGTGCTGGCCGGCCAAGTTAACGCCGTGGTTGACCATAATCAGAAACGGAGCCATGCAAATGATCAGCAGCAGATCGAAATTCCGAATGCTCCAGAAACGGTTGAACTTGAAGAAAATCGAAATCATCAGCAACGAAGCTGCGGCGGCCCAAGTTGTCGGGTCGATCTGCTGATAGGCCAGTAAACAGAAATCCATGTTGGCGCTTGAGTAGATGTCGATTTCGAGTGGGCTGAGGATTAGGTACGCAAACAACTGATTTGTGAATGCGTGCCGGGAGTGTCAGTTTGCTTGAACTGGACAAAAAATACAAGCCTGGCATTCCGCGCCGGGGCGTCTATCGCGTTTTCAGGACAGGTTCGTCTCCCGGGGAATGGCAACATGGTGAGTTTTGGGAGTTTAATCAGATGAAAATACGGCTGCGTAAAATCATTTTGTCAACCAACGCGGCGTGGATTAAACTGTTCAATGATTCTTTTGCCGTGCGATTACCCGTTCCAGCTGTCGCAGAATCTACCTACCACTTCCGATCTCCAAAACACCTGAACCATGTTTATCCCTTACGGCACTGATGCTCCGATCTACCACTGGCCTTGGGCGACCGGGGTGTTGGTGTTGGCTAATATCATTGTGATGATCCTCCAATACGTGAATCCCGATGGTGTTCCTCCGCACGAAGCATTTCAGCAATTTCAACTGATTTGCGGTGACGGCCTGCACCCGATTCAGTGGGTAACCTCAAATTTTATGCACATCGGCGTGCCACATCTGATCGGCAATATGGTTTTTCTGGGGATTTTTGGATTCATTGTTGAAGGGAAAATTGGCTGGTGGATGTTCACCGCGCTCTATCTGTCGATTGGCGTGATGGCTTGTGCGGTTGATCAACTGGTCTTTTTACCATTTGTTGATTACGAAGGCATTTATTGGCTGGGGGCCGAAGGTCCGATCTTTGGGGTGATGATGGTCGCGGTTATCTGGGCACCACAGGATAATATTAAAATGGTGCTGGTTTTTCGCGCGATGTTTTCCATTCTGAGAATGAAAGCACTGGGGTTTGACGTTCCCGTTCTGATGTTTTCCTTGATCTTTGTCGTCTGGAGTTTCGCCGTACCAGTGTTCTTGGGGATGCCAATTGTTCTGACGCTGGTAAATATTGTGGCAGGCACCTTGGGGCTAACCATGGGAGTCGTTTTGTTGCTTTCATCATGGGTTGATTGCGAGCAGCGTGATTTGATTTCGATGTTTCGGGAACTGGCAGGCTATGAACCGTTTAAAAAGCAGCTGACGCATGCTGAGAAAGAAGCACTTAGAGAACAGAAAAGACAACGTATTCAGGAACGTAAAGACAATCTTGTGCTGTACCGTCGTTCGATTGCGGCACACCTGTTAGCCGGAAATCCGGACGCCGCAGTGAAAACATTTCGCCAGATTCAGAAGATTGACGGCACTGCCGATTGGGAGCAGTCGGAGTTGCTCAGCTTAATTTCAGCATTTCAGAAGAGATCCAACTGGGATTCGGTAATTCTCTACAGCCGAAAATATCTGGCGGAACAGTCGCTCAAGCGATCGACGGTGGCGATCAATCTGGCCAAAGTTCTTTTGGTGGAAAGGCATTCGCCACGTAAGGCAATGGATGTGATCAAGAGTTTGGGCGATTTAAACCAATTGCCGGACAAACAAAAATCGATCATCCGGCAGATTGTCGCGCGCGGTAACAAAATGATCGCCGAAGGTGCCATCGAGTTGGACTGATGGATCGGTCGCAGCACGAACGCTTTGTTGATTACCGTCATCCAGCGGCCGTTGACCAACCCGTCAGTCTTCGCGTTCGGTGATTTCGATCAGGTGGTAACCAAATTCGGTTTGGACGGGGCCGTGAACCTTGTTCAGTTCGGCGGAGAAGATCACCGCGTCGAATTCAGGCACCATACGGCCCTTGCCAAATTTCCCCAAGTCCCCTCCTGATTTGCCTGACGGGCAAGCAGAGAACTCGGCGGCCACGTCTGCAAAATCAGCACCCGCTTCGATTTGGTCTTTGAGGTCCTGACAAACTTCTTCGAGTTCAACAAGAATGTGTCGCGCGGATGCAGTGGGCATAATGATCTTTCGTGATGGTGAGTTGCGGGAAGGTTGTGGAAGAATGCCGGGTTGTACCCAGAGCCATTGCAAATTTAGTTACTTGGTGATGACTGAGGATACGGCGGCTGCGGCACTTTCTTTGGCATCGGCGGTTTTCGGGGGTGATGTTTTGAGGTGAACCAGTTTTTCGGGTTTGTCCAATGTCATCATATGACCATGGTCGGCCGTGACAATCAGTAAAGTTTCGTCCCAGTTGCTGTTTTTTTCAACCCATGTTGTAATCGCGTCGAATGCCGTTTCCCCGCTGAAAACGGCTCCGATTGCGTCGTCAATATTGTTGTTGTGGCTGGCCCAATCGACATCGCCGGCTTCTACCAGCAACCAGAATCCTTTGTCATTGGTACCCAGTACCTGGAGGGCTGACGTGGCCATATCGGAAAGCACGGGGTTTTCCGATATCTCACTGGAGGAATACCTGTCGGCAGACTTAATACCGCGGGTTGGGTCGTAATTTCCGTCGGCAGTTTGATAGGGGAGATGATCACATCCGGCACCAAAGAACCCCAGTAGCCGTTTGTTTTGCTTGATCGCTTCGGCAGTGGCTTCGGACAGAATCGAATTTCCTTTCCTGCCTGTGGTGCGAATGGCGACAATGTAGTTCCCGCCGTTTTTGACATCGATGGCTGCGCGGTCTTCGTCCGTCAAGTATTTGTTGCCGGGAACAAAGTTCTTTCCCTGCTTGTAGAAGTCTTTTTCTTTCTTGCTTCCCCATCCGCACCCGATAACGACATCCATGCCCGGCAGAGGTTTGCTGCGATGAGAAACCGACGGCAATCCCAGCAGGTCCCGGGAGAGGTCTTGATAGTCGTTTCTGGATACGTTGTGGGCATAGGCGGCGGCAGGAGTTGCGTGCGAAATGGGGACACTGGTAACAATGCCGACCGAACGGCCCGATTTTTGTAGTTGGTGGGCAATCGTTTTTAGTTGGTTGCCTTTGTAATCGACCGCGATTGCGGCGTTGTAGGTTTTCTTACCGGTGGTGATAGAAGTGGCCGACGCGGCCGAATCGGTGTAAACGTGCCCCATGGTTTTGTGGCGACCCATCAGGTAAGTGGCACTGGCCGAACGCGTCCAGGGGACGTCACCGCCCAAGTTTGGGTTATAGCCACCACTGCGATTGCCGCCTTGGTTGGAGACCGTTTGTGAATTGACATTTTGTTTTGATCCGCCATTGTGGCAACTGGTTACGCAGAAACCAAAATCGGTTTCTGCTTTGTTGTAGGTCTGAAAGGACAGCACGTCACCGCGGCCTTGTGTGTAGGTTACGGCCTGTTTTCGATAAATCGCAGCGGCGCGGGTGGTCTGCCAGTCCATTCCGTCAAACAACAGAACAATGATGTGCTTTTTGCCATCCTTGAGTGCCGTTTGTTGTAGATCGTACAGCTGAGTTTGGTCAAAATAACTCGCTTCTCTGTTATGCGTTCCCTCGGGTAACGTCCTGTAGAGAGATTTTATTTTGGATTTGCTGCGATAGTCGCTATTGTCGTTTTTGAGTGATTCGAGTGACATGCCAAACGTATAGACTGGAACCAGGCGATTGGAGTGTTGCTGCCAGTTGCTGAACTTTCCCGGTTCATCCCCCCAGTGAATCCAGTCAGATCGTTTGGATTCAACGGCCTGTTTTTGAAATGTTCTGATGAAGTCGTCAGCAGTTTCACTGGATTGGGCACAGGCAGCGGTAGCTGAAATGAGTGTCAGGAAAATTGAGAGCGCCAAACGCATGATCGGGTCGAAAGGTGTTGGGCCAAGCATTGAGATGGTGGGTTGAGTGGAAGGTATGTTCAAGAACGCAGATTCTACCAAAATGCTTGTTTTGGGAAGGGTAAAATGACTGATTGCCAGTGTGGTTAGCGGGTCAGTTTCTTTAAGATTTCTTCAACATCGTAAACGCATCCCCCCCAGGTGCCGCCTCCGGCATTCTGAAGTGCTGCCCACAGTCGGGTATCGTCAGGTAAATTGGAGTCTGGCTGGAACCAAGGGGTCGGGCGTGACCGCAGTTGGTCGGTCCCCCAGAGGTTGTCGGCGATATGGTCGCCGTGACCGATCAGGTCAACATGACCGGTAAACGTGTTTCGATCGATGTGAATTTCGATCCAGTCGTCGTCGATGACCTTGCCAATAGGGCCACCAGACTGCGCTTCGGGACCAATGTGACCGATGCAAGCACCGGTTGAGACTCCGGAGAAACGGGCGTCGGTCAACAACGGAACTTGCTTGCCCCAAGGGAGATGTTTAAGTGCGGCGGTCAATTGATAGGTCTCTTCCATACCTGTTCCAGATGGGCCGCAGCCTGCCAGCACTAGGATATTTCCGGGTTCAACCTTTTTTCGTCCCCGACCTTTGATGGCATTAATGGCGTCGGCCTCAGAGTGGAAGACACGCGCCTGCCCCCGGAAGTGGAAGACGTTGTCTTTTAACATGGAGGGGTCAATGGTGGTTGCTTTCACAACCGATCCATCGGGGGTGATATTGCCGGTTGGGAATACCAGTGTGCCGCTGATCCCGGCTGCGATTGCTGATGCGCGATCAAATATTACTGTGTCCGGATCGACTCCGTCCAGGGTATTTAAACGATCTCTTAGTCGCTGACGTCGGTCAGAGATCTTCCACTGGTCCAGCATTTCGTCGATTGTGATTGCCTGGGCGGTTAGTGCCGTAATATCCAATAAGCCGATTTCGCGCAAATGCAGCATGACTTCTGGCACGCCGCCGGCCATGAACACGCGCACCGTGGGGTGGTCGATAGGTCCGTTGGGAAGAGCGCTGACCAGTCGCGGCGTTGTTCGGTTGACCTTCACCCAGTCTTCAACAGTAGGGCGGCCAATGCCGGCGGCGTGGGCAATGGCGGGGATGTGCAAGAGCAGGTTGGTAGAACCTCCGATAGCGGCATGGAGGATCATGGCGTTTTTTATGGAGGCCTCAGTGACAATATCGCTGACCTTGATTCCTTTTCTTTTTTGGAGGATCAGCGCGTCGGCAGATTTTTGAGCTGTCTCCAGCCAGATTGGTTGGCCGGAAGGGGCCAGCGCTGAATGGGGCAGTGACAATCCGATCGCCTCTCCGACAACCTGGCTGGTCGCGGCGGTTCCCAAAAACTGGCAGCCTCCACCGGGCGTCGCACAGGCGCGGCAGCCCATCTCGGCAGCATCCTGAAGCGATATCATACCATGAACGTACCGAGCACCGATCGTCTGGATCTTGCCAGCGTCTTCGCCGTGTGTGGGTGGCAAAGTGACACCGCCTGGCACGACGATGCACGGTAGTTTTCTGATCCCGGCCAGCGCCATCATCATTGCCGGATGCCCTTTGTCACAGGTCGCTACACCCATGACGCCTTGGTTGGTCGGCAGCGATCGAATCAGACGCCGCATGACGATGGCCGCGTCGTTGCGATAGGCCAACGAATCGAACATACCCGTGGTGCCTTGGGAACGTCCGTCGCAGGGGTCACTGCAATAGCCGGCAAAGGGGATTCCGTCACGTCTCTTTATTTGTTCCGCCGCCGCTTTGACCAGTAGCCCCAGTTCCCAGTGACCGGTGTGGTACCCAAGAGCAATTGGTTGCCCATTGTCAGCACGCATGCCGCCCATGGTGCTGAGGATCAGGTATTCGTCCCGCGCCAGTTGGGTCGGTTCCCACCCCATGGCGGCATCCTGCGTCCAGCCAAACAGATCGCCGCTGGGACGGTGCCGTAACATTTCGTCAGTTAGCGGCAATGATCCGGAGGGGCCATCGGCAGTTGTCTGAACATCGAAAATCGAAGGATCTTCGGAGTCGAAATGATTCATGAATTTGAAATGGTGTTTTTAAGCAAATTTTGGGACGATGGCACTGGGGAAGCTAGGACGCTCGAAACCGGTCGTATTGCGTTCTTAAATCATTAACCAACGCCGTCAGTTGCTCAAAATCCAACTGATTCAACTGGTCATCGGAAGAAATGGGCAGTTTGAGAAACTCCTGAAGCATCTTAATCTGGCCTTTGCGAGT
Organism: uncultured Pirellulaceae bacterium; assembly: GCA_937967505.1. Taxonomy (GTDB): domain Bacteria; phylum Planctomycetota; class Planctomycetia; order Pirellulales; family Pirellulaceae; genus Mariniblastus. The sequence goes on from CALCJM010000004.1 coordinate 37,362, forward strand.
GCCCTTGGCTTCTCCCGATCGGTGAATGCTCGCAAATAATTGCTATACACTGACCATTGGCAATACGTTTGCAAACAGCAGCGTCATCAGCATTGCCACGATGCCAAGGATCGCCAGCAGTGGGGTCCATGTCTTGAGCCCCTCCGTTTCGGTGAGCCCGCCCATTTTGGCGAAGATCCAAAACCCACTGTCATTCATCCACGAACCAACCAAACTGCCGGCACCAATGGCGGCGGCCAGATAGGCCGGATGATAGCCCAATTCTTTCGACTTGGTTGCCGCATCGACTGCCGGTTGGTTGACGATGTCCGGGTAAACAATTGCCGCAATCATACTGGAGGTGACGATCAACGCTGTTGTGCTACTGCCTTGAGCGAATTTAACCAATGCCGCAACGCCGAAGGACAACAGCAATAAACCCATCCCCGTCGCGGACGTGTCGCCGAATTGGGCACTGATGGCTTCGGCGATCTGGGCGTTTTTCAGCATCTTGCCAAAGGCACCGCCGGCACACGTAATCAACACGATCACCCCACCACTCATTAATGCTGTCTCCACGTTGGCCGAAAACTGGTTGACGGTCGGTTTGCGAAAATTCCAGTAGGTCCACATTGCAATCAGTGTGGCTAGAAACAGTGTAAAGGTTGGGTTACCAATAAAATCGATTACTGAAGGGTCGGGAATTCGCTCCAGCAGCCAAGTAGGAAGCAGCGGATAGAAACTTGTCATCGAAATCAAGACGATCGGGAGTAGAATTGGCAGCATCGAAAGCCCCAGTGAGGGAAGTTCGTTATCGGGAATGGGTGCGTGCGCGGTGGCGTCATCGGTGCTGCCGGACAGATCGGCACTGGCTGGAGGTTTCAGATTGGGCATTCGGCTGTCGGCGAAAGAAGCAAATGCCATACCGGCGATCGCTGCGGGGAATCCGACCAGGCAACCAACAAACATCATCATTCCGACACTTACCTTTAGGGTGTCCGCTGCCAATAGAGGTCCGGGCGTTGGAGGAACCAGTGCATGGGCCGTCGCACAGCATCCGATCGCCAGCAGAAACTTCAAATAGTTTTTACCAAGTTTCTGATAGAGGCTTCTGGCGAGAGGAACCATCAGATAAAAGACGGTATCAAAAAAAACAGGCATGGCCAAAACAAAACCACCGGACATCAACGCTGTGGCGGCTCGGTCTTCGCCAAACCAGCCCAATAATTTTCGTACGACCCGGTCTGCTGCCCCGCTTTCGACCATCGCCATGCCGATGATTGACGCCAGTGCAATCAGAATCCCCACTCCTTTGGCCGTATCGCCAAAGCCCTGCATCACGCTGGTCATTTTCTCACCCCAGGGGCCGGGTGACATGACGCTGACAACAATTGCCGCTGCGATCAAAGAGATAAATGCGTTCAGCTTAAGGACAACTATTCCACCGATGACGACGATCAGGCCGGCCAGCATGATGAAGAACGGGTACAACGACGCTACCTCCGCTGCCATTTCGTTGCCTGCATTAACAAGTGTCGGGCTGTCCAAATTCGCCAAAGGCATGATGACTTCAATCATTTTATCTCGGTAAAGCGGAGAGAGGGCTGAGGGTCACTGGAACCTGCCAGTGAATGGTTAGCCTGTATCTTAGGTTCGATTTTCAGTGCAAACAATCGTCAGACGATCCCAAGAATGAAATTCATCGGATATGATGAACTTTTTGAACCGCTCATTCACCCCCCGCACTTTCCGGCTCATTGTCATGCTGCTTTATAAAACCCAATCATCGGCCGTTGTCCACCATGAGGGGGCCTGGTATGCGGTTGACCGACCCTGGAATGAATTGGTCAACGATGAAAACCTGTACGATACTCTTTCGGCATTGATTGGATCGAAGACTTCCGAAGTCAGCCCTGCCCTGGCCGATGGCATCCCCGCCAACACGGTGGCTCCGATCAACAACCAGGAAATATGGGCTGCCGGGGTGACGTACTTTCGCAGCAAAACTGCCCGGATGGAAGAGTCACAGGATGCGGGTGGCGGTGATTTTTACGACCGGGTCTACGATGCAGTAAGGCCCGAAATCTTTTTGAAAGCGACAGCCCAACGAACCGTTGGTCCGGGGCAGGAAATGCATCGCCGCACGGACTCTCAATGGATCGTGCCGGAGCCCGAGTTGACACTGGTGATCGCGCGGTCAGGAAAAGTCATTGGGTATACGATTGGCAATGATCTTAGTTGCCGTGACATTGAAGGTGAGAATCCGTTGTACTTGCCTCAGGCAAAATCGTTTGACCGCTGTGCCTCGATTGGGCCAGCCATTCTGGTTTCAAAGCAGCCCCCGGCAAACGAGGCTCAAATAAGAATGAAAATTGTGCGCGGTAGCGATGTGGTGTTTGAGGACAAAACAGAAATTGCACAAATAAAACGAGAGTTTACAGAACTGACGGAGTTTCTTTTTCGGGATAATTCGCATCCTGACGGGTGCTTGTTGATGACAGGAACCGGCATCGTTCCCCCTGATGAATTCGCGCTTCAGCGCGGCGATGTGGTTGAAATTGAGATTGATGGAATCGGCAGACTGGTGAATATCATGGATTGAAGTTACCGAAATATCGTAACACCCAACCGAAGAAAATAATTGACGAGGACATTGTGGAAGTAACGGGACAACATTTTATTGCGGGCCAGCGGGTTGCGTCGGCAACAGAAACCTTTCAGGCTGTCAATCCAGCGACCAATGAAACGCTGGATGCCCGGTTTGTGGAAGTCACGAAAGCGGAAATTGATCAGGCAATGACCGCAGCTGATAAGACTTACGATGCGCTACAGACTGCCGACAGCGCGACCATTGCCAGTTTGCTGGAGGCAATCGCCGATGGCCTCGAGACTGTCGGCGATGCACTTTTGGATCGGGCTCATGCAGAAACGGCACTACCGATGGGACGTTTGAATGGCGAACGTGCCCGGACCTGCAATCAGACTCGCATTTTCGCAGATCTGACAAGAAAAGACCTGTGGCGACAACCGCGCATTGACCGGGGCGATTCTGAACGCGTGCCGCCCAAACCGGATGTGCGAACGATGTTGTACGGTGTTGGTCCAGTGGTGGTGTTTGGTGCCAGTAATTTTCCATTGGCGATTTCAGTCGCCGGAACCGATACGGTTTCTGCACTGGCCGCCCGTTGTCCGGTTATCGTCAAAGCTCATCCTGCTCATCCGGGAACGTGTGAGATGATTGCGTCGGTGATTTCTACAGCTGTTAAAAAAATTGGATTACCGGCGGGCACGTTTTCGATGGTTCAGGGGAAGTCGAATCGGAGCGGTGTCGATCTGGTTCAGCATGAGAAAGCTGCGGCCGTTGCATTTACGGGGTCACTTCAAGGGGGGCGCGCGTTGTTTGATGCCGTTAACCAACGGAAGAATCCAGTTCCTTTCTACGCTGAAATGGGAAGCCTCAATCCGGTCTTTTTGCTGCCCGGTGCGTTGGAACAACGCGCCGACGAAATTGCGACCGGATATATCCAATCGGTCAATCTGGGGGTGGGACAGTTCTGTACCAACCCGGGAGCCGTTTTGGGACTGGAAGGTGAGAATCTTGAATCATTTTTGTCGGCCGTGAAAGTGGCTGCGGCGAAAGTTCCACCGGCGACGATGCTGCATCCGGGCATTCACGCCGCATTTGAACAAGGGCAACAACGCATCATTAGCGTTGATGCCGTAAAACGCATTGGAGGATCCAGCCAACCACCTGTAGCCGACTCCCATCAGGCCAGTTGCAATATCTACGAAGCTGACATTAGTCAGGTCGGGCAGCAGGAAGTTTCCGAAGAGATATTCGGCCCCAGTTCCATTGTGTTCAAGTGTCAGTCGGTGGAACAGATGGTTGAGTACGCCAAAAGCCTCGACGGTCATTTAACGGCGACGATACATGGTAGCGATGAGGATCTGAAAAACAGCGCAGCATTGGTACGAATTCTTCAACGTAAAGTTGGACGAATTGTATTCAATGGTTTTCCAACCGGAATTGAGGTCTGTAACGCGATGCATCATGGCGGCCCCTATCCAGCCACCACTCACAGTTTTTTTACTTCGATTGGTCATCAGTCGATCTACCGGTTTACCAAACCAGTTTGTTTTCAGGGGTTTCCGGCAAATTGTTTGCCGGAACAACTCAGATCATCATAGTTGTCGTGCGGAACAACAAAAAAGCGCCCGTCGGTGTTCGACGCGTGCTCTTTCTGAAACTCTGAAACGCAATGTTTGATGCCGGGAGTCATTGCATTTGAGCCAAAGGTGTTGCGGGGGCGTCGTCGGAAGTCGTGGCCGACTGAATCGCAGCAGTGACCTCGGCGGGCAGTTGCTCGTCCGCGACCGAATCGCTGATGCTTTGCGTAGGTTCGTAGTGCTTACGCTCTTTTGGCTTCACTGGCAGAGTGAGCACAAACGAAGCTCCGGATCCGAGGCCGGCGCTGGTGGCGATCAGTGATCCACCCATCTCTTTTGCCGTATTGGCGCTGCTGTGCAGACCAAATCCTTTGCCCTTGTCTTTGGTCGTGAATCCATGGTTGAAGATACTGGTCAGGTGTTTGGGGTTGATCCCGACGCCGTTGTCCGAAATTTCGATCGTGAAGAAATCTTCTGCCGGTGTATCGATAGTGATGGTGATTTCTTTCTGACGCCTGTCATTGGTGTCCTCACAGGCATGTTTCGCGTTGCGAATCAGGTTAATTAAAATTTGCAGAACCTTGTGTTTTTCAACATCAGCTTCGATGTCCTGTTTGTATTGCTTGATCACTTTGACACCCGACCGCTGGAGGGTACCCTCGCCGATCTGAATCGCATCTTCAACCAACGAAGCAATGTTCAAATGTTCCAAGATGTGCTTGGCACCGGCATACTCCTGCTGCATCGAGATGACCGTTTTAATGTGATCCAGATGCTTCCGCAGATTGTCGAATTCATCCAGTAATTTTTGCTGAGTGTTTTCCAGTGTTTCGGCAGACAGCTTGATGAAGCCCGGCAAGACTTTGCCTTTGGGATCGTTCAGCAGGAAGCCGCTGGTATCGACATTTTCTTCCAAAAGTTGCGCTGCTTTGCGAAGATTGACCACATTTTGGTTTCGGATCAGGTCGCGCCCCATCGCGATGGAGACATTGATACTGTTCAGTACGTTCCCGACATTGTGAATGACGTTGGTTGCGATCTCTGCCATGCCCGCCTGACGCGAAGCCTCGATCAGTTGTTTGTGTGTCTCCTCCAGCTTCAGTTCAGTTTGTTTCAGGTCCGTGATGTCCTTGCTGATTCCAAAGGTCCCGATGACATTGCCTTCTTCGTCGAACAAAGGCATCTTGGAGGAAATAGCCCATGTGGAGATCCCGTCGCTGCGAACTTCTTCCTCGCACCGACCGTACATTGGCTCGCGCGTGGCAATGATTTTTTGTTCGTCTTCAAAGAAGCCCTGCGCGCAATCGAAATCCCAGAAGTCGAAATCGCTTTTGCCAATGAGACCTTCCATGTCCTTGGCACCCAGACGCTGAATCATGGAATCACTGACACGTGTGAATTTCGATGTCCGATCCTTGAAGTAGATGAAATCCTGGGTGTTCTTCATCAGGCTGTCAATCAAAATCTTCTCATAGCCCAAATAGTTGCAAACGTCTTCGATGCTGTAGTGGCCAACGATTCCTTCAAAAGTACCATCTTCGGAGTGAACCGGGTTGCACTCAACCGATACCGCGACGCTGGAGCTGCCGATCGAACAGCGCAACTGGGTGCGCGTTTGCGAATCCCGACTTTCGTAGGTTGCATCCTCAACTTCCGCCAGAATATCGGCCACGGCGTCTTCCAATACGATCTCGTTCAGCGTTGTGCCAAACGGCTGTGCCGATGTTTCGACACCAATATCTGCCAAGAAGGACTGGTTTGCCCATGTGAGCTTGCGGCCCTGATCACGGAAATAGATCCGTTGCCGGGTTTTGTTGAAGAACTGTTGTTGATGCTGTGAAAGAGAATTAAACATGATGCTGATTGACAGGTTGGGTTCCGGGGATTTTTCGATTGGTGGCGGCTTGCCAACGGCATCGTCAGGCTGTGGGGACTGGTTGTGCGATTCCCTGTTGCAATAATTCTGCGACCAAAGGAAGTTTTGGCGACTCTTTGGGAGCCTCGGCACGATTTTTAAAATCTTCCCAACATGCCTGAAATGCTTCGATAATCTCGGGATCAAAATGCTTGCCAGATTCGGCAATTATCAAATCTCGTGCACTTTCAGGTGCCATCGCACGTTTGTAGACGCGCTCTGATGTCAAAGCGTCAAAGACGTCGGCAACAGCAACAATCCTTGCTGACAGCGGGATGTCGAGGCCTTTGGTACCGTGCGGATAGCCCGAGCCATCAAATTTTTCATGGTGGTAACGGGCGATTTCAGCAGCCAACGAGAGAAACTTACAGGACTTCGACTTGAGGGCCGAATCTTCGAGTGCCTCCGCGCCGATGCGTGAATGCTGTTTCATAATTTCGAATTCATCTGGTGTCAGCCGGCCAGGCTTCAGCAGCACGCTGTCAGGAATACCGACCTTGCCAATGTCGTGCAAAATACTTGAACGGCAAAGTTGAGTCCGATAGGTGTCGTCGATCTGATCCTGATAAGGACCGTTTTCTGCCAGCCAGTTGACCAGCATTCCGGTGTAGCCCTCGATGCGTTCCAGATGCTCTCCGGTTTCCGGGTCACGCGATTCTGCAAGACGGGCAAGTGTGAAAAACACAAGATCACGCGTCTCAAACATTTCGCGGGTACGTTGTTCAACGCGCTTTTCCAGTTGCTGTGTGTTTTCGTTGATCAGTTGGTTCAAACCCCAGCGCGCCGTTTGCGAGGCAGCGACTTGCCGAAGTTCCAGCGTGTCGAAGGGCTTCTTCAGAATAAGTAACTGATCGGTTCGTTCGAGCTCTTGAGAGATTTCCTCCCATGAGTGATCCGAGTATGCGGTACAGAGAACCACGGGCAGGTCTGGATCAACTTCCCAAATTCGTTTTGCGGTTTCCACACCATCCCAGCCGGGGGGCATGCGGACATCAATAAATGCACAGGCATAAGGAGTGCCGTTTTTGAGACTTTCTTCAACCATGCTCAGCCCCTGTGCGCCCTGAAGCGCTGAATCCAGTTGGTAAACCCGTTCAGAGAGTTCGTCCTGGAAACGTTCATGGCAGGCTTCGGAAGTATCGTCCCCAAACAGAAAGTCGGCGGCTTCGGCCAGTTGAAGATCATTCGCTTCACCACTGAGAACCTTTCGGTAGTCCTCATGAATGGCTTCGTTATCATCGATGGTCAAAATTCGGAAGATGCGTGTGTTCATGCTTGTCCGGTGGGGTGGTAGAAGCAATTGGAAGGGTGTAAAACGCCGTCAAGGTTTACGTGGGGATCCTTATTGCTGAAAGCTAGGACACGATAAATCCCTCGTATGGGGTTATTTAAGTATTTTGCTAACATGACTCCCCGCCAGGTCTGATTGACCCGCGTGCGCCTGATATCCGTTACAATCGCACTAAAACATGTCCAAAAACCGGAGCGAAGGCAGGCGTGACCAGGATTTTATTGACCAATGACGATGGCTGGGACGCCCCCGGGATAGCCGCACTGGAAGAGATCCTGACTGAATTTGGCCGGGTCACCGTCGTCGCGCCGGCAACGCCGCAGTCCGGTATCAGCCACCAAATGACCTTCGAAGTTCCAATGGCGTTGGCGCAATACGCAACCAACGGCTGGCACCTGTCAGGGACACCAGCGGACTGCGCGCGTGTTGGCATGAGCCAACTGGGGCAGAGTTTCGATTGGGTATTTTCTGGAATCAACAATGGCGGCAACCTTGGCGTCGATTTTTTCATCTCCGGGACCGTGGCGGCGGCCCGGGAGGCAACCTTTTTCGGGGCGAAGGCCGTGGCAATTTCTCAGCATCGATTGAACTATCCGGAGGCTTTTGACTGGAGCAAGTCAAAGACGCTTGCGCGTCGGGTCATTGAGGAATTGATGACCAAAGAAGAGTTTAAATCCGGGCACTTGGCAAACATTAACTTGCCCGATTGTTCTCACCGAGACTTGGAGGCTGTCTCCATCATTGAGTGTTCAAGAGACACCAATCCGCTACCGTTTGAATATCGTAAGGCGGCAGCGGATGAAATTGCCAGAGACCCCAACTTCGGTCAACGTGAAAATTTTGACCACCTGGAATCCGAACGACGGAGGAGCCTAGTTTATTGTGGCATTTACAATTCCAGAAAACGCGATGCCGGGAAAGATATCGATGTCTGCCTGAACGGCGACGTTGCGGTTACTTGGAGTCTGTTGCAGGACTGAATTGGGGACCAAACGCCAATCGAGCATTCTGATGCAACGTTAAGGCAATTTGATACCGGCAGACCATGGCAAGTTTTTCTTGTGCCATTCAACACAGTGGGCCAATCCATCATCCAGTGAGACCGTCGGCCGCCAGCCAAGCAGTTTTTCGGCTTTGGTGATGTCGGCCCAAGTCGATTTAATGTCTGCTTTATGGGATGGTTTGTTGACGATATTCGCTTTTTTGCCCAACAACCCCTCCAGTTTTTCAATGATGGTGTTGAGAGTGACCGGCCGGTTTCCCCCGCCGAGATTGATGATTTCGTAGCCTACGGGCCGAGTGGCCGCGATCGTACCGCGTGCAATATCATCGACATAGGTAAAATCGCGCGACTGAGATCCGTCTCCAAAAAGTTCGATGGGAGTGCCTGCATCGATCCATTTAATGAAGCGGAAAATGGACATGTCTGGCCGGCCGGCCGGGCCGTAGACCGTGAAGTATCGGACGACCGAAACATCGATCTCATAAAGGAAGTGGTGCGCGTACGCCATCACTTCAGCGGCTTTTTTTGAGGCAGCGTAGGGCGAGATTGGCGTATTGACGGCGAGTGTTTCTGTAAATGGAATTTTCTGCCCAGCGTACAGCGACGATGTGGACGCCAGCACGTATTTTTTGATGCCGCGCCGTTGCATTGCTTCCAACAAGTATAAATTTGCCATGGCATTGGTGGTCATGTAGACCACCGGGTTGTCCATGCTGTACCGCACGCCCGCTCTAGCTGCCAGATTGATGACTGCGTCAAATGCGTGAGTATCGAAGATCTTGTTCAAGGATTCTTGATCTTCCAGATCTTCGGTGTAGAAAGTGAAATTGTCGTCGGCCAGCAGTTTTTCAAGGCGATGCTGCTTCAGCGAGACATCGTAGTAGTCGTTCAAATTGTCAACGCCAACAACCGTGTGCCCGTCTCCTAATAGAAAACTGGCGACGCGATTGGCAATAAAGCCCGCACATCCTGTGACGAGGAAATTTTGGTGCGGTTTTTCCATAGATTGATGTGATAGGTTTGTAAGAGACGATTGAACTGCCGCAGTCCGATCGATGGTAGCGTTTGGGAACGTCAACGCCAACAATGAAACCCGAAAACTGGCGAAAACCACCGACATGTCCCGTGAACTTTTGTTGACACGAAATCGACAAAGTAATGCTGTCTAAATAGAAATCGGTCTCCCGAGACTCTCACGAATCAAGAGTGCCGCAGCAGGGAAAACGTGAGCCGGATATCGCAATGAGATCTGCTCTATCGAATGAGATCTGCCCTATCGCAATGAGATCTGCTCTATCGCAGTGCTGATCGCACTACCTCGACAGGGTGTTGAGCAACCCGCCCGGTTCCATCACGTATCTGATGTCGGCAACTGGTTCCGCCGGCGACAATCAAAGAATCGGAGGGTTCCCGACGAATGGTTGGAAACAGTACCAATTCACCGATGTTCATGGACAACTGATAGTGTTCCTGTTCGTAACCAAATGAACCGGCCATGCCGCAGCAACCCGAAGCGATGATCTTCACCCGGTAGTTTTCCGGGAGTTGCAGCATTTGAATGGTCGGCTTTAAAGAAGACAACGCTTTTTGGTGGCAATGACCGTGTAAGCGAATCGTCTTCGTCTCGGATGAAAATTGATCCCTGTTGATTTCGTTTGCGTCAATCAACCGCGCGACAAATTCATCAACAAGTACGGCGCGTTCAGCAACCTGTTGTGCTTTCTCTTCCAGCGCATCGCCAACCAACACCAGATACTCGTCCCGCAATGTAAGCAATGCCGATGGTTCAATGCCTACGATAAATGTTTCAGTTCCTTCAATCGCCTCGGCAAGGTGCCGCACGTTGTACTCGGCAAGTTGTTTGGCATCCGTGAGCAGACCTTTTGAAATTGCGGCGCGACCACTTTCCTTGTGCCGGGGAATCTGGACCCGATAGCCAAATTGCTCCAGCACTTCGACTGCCGCAATTCCAACGGGCACATCAAGATAGTTGGTGAATTCATCGCAAAACAAGAGCACACTGCCCCGGGTTCCGCTGTTGGAATGAGGTTTGTGTTGCTGAAACCATGCAGTAAGCGTGGTGGGGTGCAACGGCGGCAGACTGCGGTGTCGGTGAAAGCCCAAGTGCCATTTCATCATTCGTGAGGTCAGCCCGTTACGCATCAGCCAATTGCTGATCCGGGGAAGTTTGCTGGCCAGTTTCATTTTTTCCGCGAATCCCGCGATGCGCCGCGCACGTGCCGGAATGCCGTTGGCAACGTGATTGGCGTGAAGATATTCAGCCTTCATTTTTGCGATATCCACGTTTGAAGGACACTCCGACTTACAACCCTTGCAGGACAAACACAGATCCATGACTTCATGCAGTCGCTGGTCACCAAGTCGGTTTTTTTCTTGGTTTTCGGTAAGCACCTGTCGCAGCACATTTGCACGTGCCCGTGTGGTGTCTTTCTCTGCGCGAGTTGCCATGTAGCTGGGACACATCACGCCACCGGTCAGGTGGGTTTTCCGGCAATCTCCTGAACCACTGCACATTTCCGCCGCACGTTGAAGTCCGCCAACGTCGCTGAAATCCATTACCGTTGACGGGCCGTTGTCTGTTGCCGTTAAACTGGTGTAGCGTAGATCTGTATCCATTGGCGGTGCATCGATGATTTTTCCAGGATTGAGTATCCCGTTGGGGTCCCAAACCTTCTTGATCGCTTTGAGCAGTTGATAGTTGTCCTCACCAATCATCGATTTTAGAAACTCGCCCCGCAGGCGACCGTCACCATGTTCTCCGCTGATCGCGCCACGATATTTTTTGACAATTTTGGCGACATCCGTCGCGATCTGCCGAAACATCCTTTTACCATCGGGATGCTTCAGATTCACCAATGGCCGCAAATGGATTTCCCCGGCGCCCACATGCCCGTAATGCACGCAATGGGCATTGTATTTGCTCAACAGTAACTGATTAACCTCGGCAATATACTCTGGCAGAACATCGATCGCGACGGCGGTGTCCTCGATCAGCGTGACGGGTTTGGTGTCGCCCACGACATTGGCGACAACGCCCAAACCCGCCTTGCGAACTTCCCGGATCGCGGTCACCGCTCCATCGAACAGCAACGGGAAAGCGTAGCCAAGATTCGCCGACTTCAGATCCGCGATTAATCTGTTGGCCGATTCCTTAATCAAGGCTCGATCATCGGAGCGCAGGTCCACAATCACAATGGCGGCTGGATCGCCATTTACGAAACCGAGATTTTTTCGTTGTTCAAGATTCCGGGCGGCACCCTCGAGAATAAAGCGATCGATTAACTCACAGGCGAAGACTGGTGAGGTAGAATTCCCGTCACCGCTACAGCTTGGCAGAGATCCAGCAGTATGGTGCTTCATGACAATCTGAGCGGCACGGGTCGCATGATCAACAGATTCAAAATGAAGGCAAAGAAGTCCACTGTCAGGCGGAGGCAGTCGATGGCAGTGGAGTTTAATTTCGGTGGCGAAAAAAAGGGTGCCTTCGGAACCGGCGATCAGGTGACAGAGGTTCAGCGCTCCATTGCTTCCTCCGAACGTTTCCGATTGAATCAATCTGTCGACTGCGTACCCGGTGTTGCGACGGGTAACGGCTGGATGAGGAAACTCGTCGCGGATTCTTTGTTGTGTTTCGCTGTCTCTGAGCAGCCGGATAGTTTCCTCGGTCACCCAGTTATGATGGCCGCTGGAATCGTCCCCGGAACGGGTTGTTTGTGCGGGGCCAAAGGTTGCTTTGGTGCCATTCCCCAGAAAGCCGGTGACTTCGATGGTTTGGTCGCGCGTTGAGCCGTAGACGATCGAATTGGATCCGCAGGAGTTGTTGCCCAGCATCCCGCCGATCATGGCCCGGTTGGAAGTTGAGGTTTCCGGTCCAAATAGCAGACCGTGTTCCGCCAATGCCATGTTTAGTTCGTCGCGAATGACGCCGGGCTGAACCTTGACCCATTGCTCTTTGACATTGATTTCAAGGATCTTTATGAGGTGTCTGGAGACATCAACCACGACACCATCACCAACCACTTGGCCCGCGAGCGACGTGCCAGCGGTGCGCGGGATCAATCCCACGCCGGTTTCGTTCGCCAGATCAATCAGTAAGCCGATGTCCCGTTCATTGGCGGGAAAAGCAACCGCTGCCGGTATCTGCTGATAGACGGATGCGTCGGTAGCGTAGATCGTGCGTTGCAATTCATCTTCGGCTACCTCGCCGGTGAATCTTTGATTGAGAGATTCGAGTGCGGCCGAGAGTTTTCGCGAAACAGGATTCATTCAGATGATACTAACACAGAAGTCGGCATAATGTCGACTCTGTGAAGCATCACTACTGATTCAGATAGCTGAAAATGGCTTTGGCGATTCTGTTCGCTGCATTGCCGTCGCCATAAGGGTTTTTTGCCTGAGCCATTTTTTCGTAAGCATTTCTGTCTTCGATCAGCAGGCTCACATTTTCGATGATTGCATTGGAGTCAGCGCCGACCAGTTTTACCGTGCCTGCCTCGACCCCTTCGGGGCGTTCGGTCGTATCTCGCATCACCAAGACGGGTTTGCCCAGCGATGGCGCTTCTTCCTGAACTCCTCCCGAATCGGTCAGCACGATGCGGCTGTTGTTGATCAACATGACAAATTCGGAATAGGGTTGTGGTGGAATCAGTTTAATGTTCTCGAATTTTCCTAGAGTGTCGTAAACCGGTTTTTGAACTTTGGGATTTAGGTGTACGGGGTAGATGAATAGATATTCTGGATGCTTTTCTGCCAGTGTCGATAACGCTGTGCAGATCTCCTCGAATCCGCCACCGAAATTCTCTCGCCGGTGACCGGTCACCAGAACGTAAGGGCGCTGGGTGAAGTCTTCGCCAACCAGTTCAACCAGTTTTGTTTTGAGTGGTGCTTGATTATCTGCTGATTTTTGTCGTTCGATCTCCAGATGCAGGGCATCGATGACGGTGTTGCCGGTGACGGTGATGGAACCTGCATCAACGTGTTCCTTCAGCAGGTTTTTTTCACTGGTTTCGGTTGGAGGAAAGTGCAGGCTGACCAGCGGGCAAGCCAATTTGCGATTGGCCTCTTCCGGGAATGGCGAGCGCATGTTTCCCGTGCGCAGACCAGCTTCGACGTGTCCGACCGGGATGCCACGATAGAAGCAGCACAGCGCTGCGGTGAAGACGGTCGTGGTGTCACCCTGCACCAGTGCGATGTCTGGTTGGGCCTCTTCCAGCAGAGCGTCAATGCGCGTAATCAGTCTAGCGGTGAGTGAGGGCAGGGTCTGGTTGGGCTGCATGACTTCTAGGTCATGATCGACATTGATTTCAAACAGATCAACGACTTGCTGTAGCATCTCTTTGTGCTGTCCGGTGGAAACGACAATGGGCTCCAGCCCATCGGCAGATTCGATTGCTTTTACAACCGGCGCCATCTTGATGCCCTCGGGCCGCGTGCCCATGAAGATTGCTACTTTTTTCATCGGAGTTATTTTCGTTTAAGTGAAAACTTGGGATGGGACGGTTGGCGACAGAGTTAACTGTTGGTGACCCCGCAGGTGTCGATAATGATTTTTTCGGCCAATTTCGCGGATGACAACGATAGAAACGGTTTGTGCCCTACCAGAATCAACACGATGTCTGCCGCGTCAATTGCATCATCTAGGGAAGATAGTTCGAACGAATCGTGGGATTCGAGATTGGGTTCCACAACTTTTAATTGTCCCACGCCGCGCTGTTGAAGTTCGGTGACAATTTTGATGGCTGGAGATTCTCGCAAGTCATCGATATCAGGTTTGTAGGCCAGGCCAAGGCAGGCAATCGTCGGATCTTTCAGTCGCCCGGCCTTCGCGATTACGCGCTCAATGATCCACTGCGGTTTGGCTTCGTTGACCTCGCGCGAAGTGCGAATCAACTTTGTTGCTTCAGGATCGCAGTCCACTAGAAACCAGGGGTCAACTGCGATACAGTGCCCGCCAACGCCGGGGCCGGGGTTGAGAATGTTGACACGTGGATGGTGATTGGCCAAGCGAATTAATTCCCAGACATCCAGATTCAGACGTTCGCTGAACATCGACAGCTCGTTGGCAAATGCAATGTTCGTGTCGCGGAAAGCGTTCTCTACGAGCTTGGCCGTTTCTGCTGTTCGGCAATGCGTCTTGAGCAGTTTGCCGGTGACAAAACTACCGTAGAACTCAGAAGCCTTTTCAGTAGAGGTATCGTCAATGCCACCGATGATTCGGTCGTTTTCCACAACCTCGCGAAGGATTTTGCCAGGTAGTACACGCTCGGGAGCATGTGCGAAGTGAATGTCGCCTTTCTGGAAATCGCTTTCTTCCAAAATGATCTGTTCGATCATTTCTGTCGTGCCGGGAGGGGAGGTTGATTCGAGGATTACCAGATTGCCCTGCTGCAGGAAGGGCACAATCGATTTGGTTGCTGACCGGACGTAATCCAGTTGCGGTTTGTTGTCTTCGGTCAAAGGCGTCGGTACACAGATCATGAAAATATCTGCTTCGGCAGGTTCGGTATGGGCCTTCAGGTTTCCCGTTGTGACCGTGCCACGAACCAGAATATCCAAGTCGGGCTCAACAATGTGAGCCTTGCCTGAGTTGATGGTCTCAACTGCCTTCGGATTAATCTCGACCCCGTGGATTTTGTATCCGCGTGAACCTAGCACCGCAGCTGTCGGCAAGCCAATGTACCCCAAGCCAATCACGCAGATTTTCAGATTTTGGTCAACTTTCATATGCTTCTGTGATGGTCCGAGGGTGGTGTAGTTTGAATTGGGGCGGAACGGGCGAAGCTCCATCCAAAGGTTGATACGCCCCCCATAGTAATCAGTGGTTCGCTTTGAGAATTGCCGATTTCACAAGAGATACGCGGCTCGTGCAAGACCCAACCCAAAAAGTCGGCAGTTTCGTTCAAATCATACCGGATAACAGACGAAACAAGCCTTCGTCCGAACTCCGGGCAAAACCAGCCCTCTTCAATTTTGGTGTTCTGGGCGAGTATGGTCAGATAGCGCAAGGTGCCCGACCGGGAAATCTCGAAAGTGAAAACCCGGTTCGCAGGGTCGGATTGCTTGAGAGCAACTGCAACATCGGGATGAAAGTGAAGGTACCCAGCCAGCGTCCCGGTGTATCGATTGCCTCGGCTGAAAGCGTTGTCACAACAGGCCAAGGCTGTATTTGAGAGCGCAACGATGCGACGCATCTGGTCGATACCAATTTGGCGATACCCGTCATGAGAAGCGGCTGCCCACTGCCAATCATCGTCGGACCCGCGTTGAACCGATTCGATGGAGGGTCTTTGCCCCATGCGGAATTTATCCCAGACCGTTGCCTGATTCAGGTCGCTGGCCGTCACAACATTGTGTGCGATGGAGCTGCGGCAATAGTGCCGCATACTATCGTCGCTGTAGTTGTAGTTGCCGCTGTCGATAATCCACCGCTGCCCTTCCACTGAGACTTCCAGATTCAGAGCGTCGCAGTGACCATGCGCCGGCAAGTTGTCGGCAGCAATGTCGCCGAAATCACAGATTGCAAACGTCTGGTCATTTTGAAGGATGCGATAGCCGCCCAAGTGTTGGTCCATACTTGTAGAGAAGTCGGGAATCTCTCTACCGTTAAGCTGAGCGGTCGAAAGTAATTCGCTGACTGACGGCGATTCGGCAAATACACTATCCGCAAACAAGGGGACTTCGCCATCGGGATGAGTGATTGCTGCCAGATGCTGAAGCATGGGTTCAAGGTATGGCTGGACAACATTAACCAACGCGTCCGCGTCCGCCACGAGGCCGCACGCTTCGACGCGTAGCAAATTCCCCAAAACGTGCCCATGGTAAATTGGCGAACGCTCAAAATGCTCGCCGTGGGAAAGTATCTGGCGAGGCAGTTGCTGCTCCAAGACAGAGGTTGCTATCGTCCGCCAACGCAGGGAGAATTCACATCCAATCACACTGCCGGCAATCGCGAGCGCCGTCACATTCTCCAACAGGTGATTGCCACCAAGGTCGCGTTCGAGATTGGTACTGAGGTGTTCGCATTGTTGAACGATGCCAATCAGCAGTCGTTGAGTAAGCTCTGGGGAAAACCTGTCGGGCTGCTTGCCCCCAACTGCACCATACAGCAACCAAACCCACGCGACGATACGGCGTGAAATACAGTAGGGATGCCACGCGTCGTCCTTTACACGGACCTGCTCAACGGAGAAATCGTTCAGCCATTTGTTCAGAAAGCTCTCTACCTCCAGCCACTGTCCCGCGGCAACTGCGGTCAACAGAAATTCATGATAGTGAAACTGGAATCGCCATAGATGCGTTTGCTGGAGCAGCATGTGGTTGTTAAACCCGTTACGGTCGTACAATTTAACCGCATGATTTAACAGAACAAAATGACCAGATTCAAGATCGACCTGTACGTGAGAGGGATGGTTTTTTCGATGTTCGATAATCGAATGTGCCAGATGCTGTATCAATTCAGCGGGATTCAGCGTGACACCTGCCACAGGCGCCGAATCAATCCTTTGGGATGGTATCAATCGACGCCTGATGACGCTGGTGGCCCGTCGGGCGATCTGAACCCAACCGTAATACCGCAGGACAGTCATAGTGCGATTGAGTTTACTAGCAGCAGCGTCAGATTGACGCTGTAGTTCTGCGGCGCGAAGTTCCAAGGTGGTCGTTGCTTTGGTAACGGTCATTGTAGATTTGAGAGGTGTCGATGGAACCGGCAAATTGGACATGGTGGTACTATGCCTGGTCGATCGTTTTGCCGTCGTTCCCGGCAACGGGTTTTCCGTCGGCGACCGCCCGCATGATCTGCAGGAAGCGATCGGCCAGGACATCACGCGTGTAATGTGCGGAGACAAATGGGCGTCCATGGACCGAAAGAGTCGACGAGAATTCCGGTCTGTCTGCCAATCGGCACACCGCACCGACCAACTGGTCGGTATTGCCCGGTTCCATATTGATGCCCGAGCCACTGGCGGCGACAATTTCGCGCGCCTCGCCATCGACACCCATGATGATTGGGCGTCCCATTGCCATTGCCTCGAACATCTTGGAAGGGATGACCGTTGTAAACAGGTCGCAGGCTTTTAGATGGATCAGCAGCACGTCGCTACTGGCAAGCACTTTACCCATCTCGGGTTTCGGTAGTCGACCTGTGAACACAACCTGCGACTGGAGGTCTCTCCGTTGCGTTTGCGCTTCCAGTTGCTTGCGGCAGGCACCATCGCCGACAAGGCAAAATCGAATGTCATCGCGGCCTGCCTGTTTCATTTTTTCTGCTGCATCCAGCACAACCTCCAGTCCGTGTGCCATGCCGATAGTTCCGACGTAGGCGCAGACAAATTTGTCGGTCAGCCCCCACCGTTTGCGGAAATCTTCATCAGAGGGCATCGGGGAAAAGTTCTCAAGGTCAACACCGTTGGTGATCACGGAAATGTTCTTCAGATCGGGCACGCGTTTGAGAATTGCCTGTTTGTATCCGTTCCCAACTGCAATGATGTGGGTGGCGCTGCGGTACATCCATTTTTCCATCCGCTCAAGGCAGTGCGTCAGCGGGCCTTCTTTCATGGCCCCGACGGCGATGATGGACTCCGGCCAGATATCACGAATTTCGAGAATGAAAGGACACCACTTCAGCCAAGAGGCGATGGTTCCGGCCCACCCGCAAAAGAACTGGGGGCTGGTCGCGACGATCAATTTGGGACGTTTACAGAAAAACAGAAATGCCAGAACGGATGACATCAGGTAGGAGATATAATTCAGAATGCGTTTCATGCCACCGGCGTTGGCCGCGACATAACTCCACACTCGGATCACCTTGATGCCATCGATCGTTTCGCGCTGCGGCCACAACCGGTTCTGGTAGCCATCATAGACAATTCCGTCAGGCACGTTAGGAGCACAAGTGATGACGGTAACGTCCACGCCTTGTTTTGCCCAGCGCACAGCGTGTTCATACGTGCGCGAGGCGGGAGCGTTGCCTTCAGGAGGAAAGTAGTGGCAGAAGAATACAATTCGCATCAGTGGCTAAGAGTGGTTCGCCAGAGACTCGTAGACGTTTTCGGCAATCTCGATCGTGACGCGCGAAACTTCCAGCAGTTCTTCTGCCGGGATGGGCCAGTTGCCTCCGAATCGAACTGAAGAAATGAATGCCTCGAGTTCTGCCGAATGCCCTTTGTCTTGGCTGGAAGTCTTGAGTTTCCTCTTGCCGCCAATCTCCAGCGATTTGCGGAAATTGTCACAGGTCGAAACTTTCCCACCGCTGAAAACTTCAATGCGTTCTTTTGGAAAATCCTTACTGCCATTAGCTAAATAGTGGATGGTTGCGATTGAACCATCTGCGAAGCCCAACTGGATGGAAACGCAGTCTCCTAGGCGACCGTCTCCCCCACACATAGGCATTGCTTGGTGAGAAACAATGGCGCTTCCCGCAAGAAAGCGCGCGAGATCGATGAAGTGACAACCTTCACCAATGATTCGCCCCCCACCAACATTCAGATCTTGGGTCCAGTGATCTCCCGGAATCGCGCCGGCGTTGATCGTCAACACAATTGATTTGGGGCCTGCGTTCGACAAAAGCCACTTCTTCATCTCGACGACATGCGGCGAAAACCTTCTGTTGAATCCCACCATCAAGATCTGGTCAGGGTGTCGCCGCATCGCTTCGGTGACTTGCTCCAGTTGTCCGTGGTTCAATGCCAGCGGTTTCTCAACAAACACGTGCTTGCCCGCATCAAGTGCTTCGCAAACCATGGCCGCGTGGCTGTTGTGTGGTGTCGTAATGAACACTGCATCGATATCAGGATCGGCCATTGCGGCAGATGAATCACTAGAGACATTCTCAAAACCGAACTTCTCCCCTGCGTGAGCAGCCGAGACGCCAGTGCTGCTGACAATCGTTTTGCGAATTGCTTCGCCGGGTAAAAGGGGCAGCAACATGCGTGTGGTGAAACCGCCGGCTCCAATAAAGGCCACGGCGGGATCGTTTGTTTTTTCGCCAATAGAAGTGTTGCCAACTTTCAGAACACGCTGCCGCTTCTCTGAATCAGCCGATTCATCTTCGGCATATTCCAGTACGATTCCCATCGCGCCTTTTTCGCTGACAGCTTGGTATCCGGCCAATGCATCGTCAAAATTGAACCGGTGGGTAATTAGCGAATCAACGACCAGCTTCCCTTCGGCCATCAAGCCCAAAACCGCTTCAAAGTTTCTCTGCTCCGTCCAGCGCACGAATCCAACAGGATAATCCAGACCTGCCTTCTCGTAGTTGGGGTCGTAGCGTCCCGGACCGTAGGAACACGACACCTGAAACGAGAGTTCTTTTTCATAGAAGTCCGCTCGTTGCAGATTCAGACCAATTACTCCAACCAAAACGATACGACCACGTTGGCGGCACATCGTTGCGGCCTGATGAATTAGTTCGTCGCTTTTGGTTGATGCTGTGATCAGGACGCCATCAACGCCAACACCGTCAGTCCATGCTTCAGCGACTTTGACGGGATCCTGTCCGGACGAAAGATCGACCGTTTCGGCACCGAACTGCCGGGCCAGTTCGAGTTTCCTTTTGTCGAAGTCAATTCCCAAAACCTTGCAACCGTGAGCACGCAGCATTTGAACCGTCAATAGGCCGATTAACCCAAGCCCGCTGACAACGATACGTTCGCCAAGCGTTGGTTGGATGAGACGCACTCCCTGCAATCCGATGGATGATACAACCGTAAACGCCGCCTGGTCATTGGAGACGGAGTCGGGAATCTTCGCTGTCAGATTTTGCGGCACAACCACCATTTCTGCGTGTGGCCCATTACTGACAATCCGATCCCCAACGGAATAGCCACTGCCTAAATCTGATTCAACAACCTTTCCAACGTTGCAATACCCAAGTGGAATCGGTGTCTCCAGCTTTGCCTTCACAGCATCGAGTGTCGTCCAGAGACCATCGGTCTTTACTTTCTGCAGCACCTGCTTAACTTTATCCGGCTGCGAGCGGGCTTTGGCGATCAAACTGCCTTTGCCAAAGTCGATCAGCATCTTCTCAGTGCCAAGAGACACAAGAGAGCGTGTCGTCTGAATTAGCACCAAACCGGCCCCTCGACGTGGACAAGGTACGTCCGCAAGCAAGGTTTCCCCATTGCCAAGATTTTGTAAAATTTGCTTCATGTTTGTGGATACAAATATTCAATAAAGTCATGAATTCTGTTTCGAATGACAATTTCCGAAGGTGGTGTTTCTTGGCTGATCGTGTACGCGACTTGTCGGGCAATATCGGCGGGGTTAAGCGGGTCAAAGCGTACCGATGGATTAATCACCGCATCAAAAAATTTTCGATCGGAGAGTAAAACCCGACAGTCCATCAAACATCCTTCGACCAACCCCAGACCAATCGTTTCCAGCAACGATGGAAAGATGACGTATTTCATTCCTGCCGTCAGCGCTAACACTTGGTCTCTGGGCAAGATGCCGTGGTTAATGACGTTGATGTTTTGTTCGTTTAATTGCTTGATCCGGCTGGCGGTGACGGTATCTGAATCCGGTACGGTTAAATGCAGTTCGGGATGTAGATGGTGTTTTTGGTGGAGAATCTCCCACGCGTCCAACAGACACCGATGGTTCTTGTGAATAGATGAATCGCTGACGTATACATAGCCGTTGGATTTGGGTTTTCCGCGATAGGTTTCCGTTTCAGCGAGTAGGCGGCTTTCGTCGAAAAACGGAAATAAATGGCATTGCGCGCGATGCACGCGGTACTGAATCGCAAAATTTTCTTCGATTGCCGATGTCTGAAAAACCCAGTTGTCGGTGTTCCCCTTGTAATTTTTGATACAGCGTCGAAGCCAAAAGTAACGTACGCGGTTTTTCAGATCGTAACGGCACTCGTTGTCCAACCGTTTGATCAGGTGAGCGTTATGAAAGTAAGTGACAACCTTTGTGTTTTTGATTTTGCGACGCGGTGGTAGATTGCCAAAGCAAAGCAAAGTGTCGGGACTATGGGTTGCAACTGCTTGTTCAAGTATCATTTGGCGAGCTTGTGACATCGGACGGATCGATCCGCAACGATCAATGCGCCGATCTTGAGCCAGGGGTAATCGATCACTGACGATGGCATGAAAAGTGCGGTCACCAAGAGATTCCAGCAGGAACTTCAACAGCACCCCACCTCCCCCCGGGCTTATATTTGTTGCATCAATCAACAACATCGCGCCGATCCAGTTTGATAAAAATACTGACTTGTATCAAGGGTTGATCGCTTCGACGAACACGCTTTCGGGGTCTCGTTCGCTCAAATTTAATTGACCCGGTGATTCGATTCGAGTTGTACCACTGGGGGCGACCTGCGGATCGACGAAACCGGCTTCCGCCAGTAACCTACACATTGATGGGCCATCGTACATCCATTTATGGTCGCGATCGCCAAGGTACAGTTGTTTTAAAATCGCGAAGGTTGATTTCGGTTTGTTTCGCGGTAGTTTGGTGTGCCTGATGAATTCGTCGGCGTCTCCATCTTTTAAATAGTTTTCCACTTGCCAAGCAATGTTGGGAACCGCAATCCTGATGACGCCTCCGGGCATCAGTGCGCGCCGCGCTTCTTTGAGAAAGGTGTGGGCGTCTTCGCGGTACAAATGTTCGACCATGTGGCAGGAATATATGACGGCGACCGAACCGTTTTGATCAGGCAACCCTTTAGAGACATCGACCCATTGGATGTTGGCAGATTTCGCAAATTCAATGAACTTGCGTTGGTCGGCATTGATTCGTCCCAGCTTCTCCAAAATCCAACGCGTTGCCGGGCGTCGGGCAAGTTTGATGCTGAAGGAACCGTCGTAGTTTTTCCATCCATCAGTCGGAGTCATCCCGCAACCGATGTTGATCTTGACTGATGTGTTTGAGGTGGGTGAGTTAGTCATATTTGGTGTAAACAAGGAAATATTTCAAACTGTAAGACAGTTACGGCTGTCTATTTCACTGCAATAGGGTGAACTTGACACGGTTGTTGTTAAACTGGAATTTCGTTCAGGTTCCATAGAGCCAGTCGTTTGTCCGCAAAATTTCCATTTCCTTCAGTACACTTTTCATCGATCGACTCCAGTGGAGCAGGAAAATTAAAGGGTGCCAGCCGGAAATTCAAAGGACGCCAATTGCCAGTTGCGATATCGCGATTTTCTTTGCGGTCGTCGAACGTGGTCGTTAGCAGGAAGGATGCGCCGCTGCGTTTGATATTCTCCAACGCCTCGTGGATATCCGCGAAAGATAAATGGACAAGACAGTCCCTGCATAAGATGAGATCCACGTGCGGTAGATCTGATTTTCTCAAATCCAATTGCTGAAACGAAATGTGTTCGGTTCCGAAAAGCCCAACGTTTTTCTCAATTAGGTCCTTAACAATATCGGCACCAACGTAACTAACGCCATCCAAGGCCACAAGGTCCATCCAGTGAAAGTCACCACAGGGAATGTCGAGCATCTTTTTAACGGAGTGTTTTTCCAGCAAACCCGGCAAAGCGGAAACGATCTCTCCAGTTTGGTCATCATCGGAGCCTCGTCCGGAAACCGATTGACGCCCAGACCAACCGTTGCGTTGGTAGATACTGGTAAATACATCTTCAGCGGAACGCCGTTGAAGTGATTTTGCCCGTATGAATCCCAATAGTGCACGGGCTCCCGGGACGTTTCTAAGTATATTTTTGACTACAGACAATCTCATTGTTTTTAAACATTATTTTGTGTTTTAGGGTGGGCTGACCAAATCACCGACGACGTTTCATCAAGCTGCCTTGTGTTTTGTCAGCATTAAAAATCGGGTGAGCGGTTTTTCGATGTTCCCTGTGATTGATGGTTTGGGGCAATATGAAACTTGGGATTCCCTACAACCTAATTCAAGCCGAAAAAAACACTAGCGTTGGAGTTGACGAACGGCTTCACGGTGATGGAAATTACATTATTGTCGATGGAGTCGGTTTCCACGAGTGTGTTATATCCCAATATTTGCCAGCTTAATGGCGACTGCGTGCAGTAGTCGCATGTTCAATCGCGCGGTTAAATCCGTCTACCATCCGATCCATGGAATAGACTTCTGAGACGGTCCGCAGGGCAGCGGAGGATATTTTCCGTTTGAGGTCTACATCGTTGATTACTTGCTGTACCTGTTTGATCGCTTGATCAACGTCGCCTTCGGGGAAGGTAAAACCGTTGACACCCTCTTCCAAAGATTCCAATTCAGGATTGCGCTGCTGCGGATGACTACCTGCGATGACCGGCAATCCGTACCCAAAAGCGTGCAAAATGCTCAACCCAATCTGGGCAGGGTAGAAAAAAACATCCGCGGTTAAAAACCAAGGGGCCAATTCACTTTGATTATAAATTGCGCCCAAGAACAAAATTGAATCACCGACCCCTGACTGCGTAGCCAAAGTTTTGATACGGTGCTGTTCATCATTCCCACTACCAATAATTGCGGCTTTTATGTTTGGACAGTTCTTTTTCAGCCTCTTGACCACTTCAACCAACACCTCCAATTGATTGCGCCGTTTGATTCGGGATACAAATAACAATAGCGGACCGTCACCTATCCCTTGAGCCTCGCGAAACGCTTGTAGTGATTTATCTTTCCAGTTCGCGGCCGCCATCTGAACAGGCGCTTGGTCAATCGAGTTGAGCGCTGCAAACGTTTTGTCCTTGTATGGCGTCTCAGCTGCAATGCGTTTTGCCGCTGATAAACCGTAACACACGATGCTGTCTGCCAATGGGAAGAGAACACGATCGCGAATTAAATTGCCAAATCGCGATTTTCTTTTGGAGGCATGATGTCCCCAAAGGATAACCTTGACGCCGTTCATTTTGGCCCGAAGGATACCCGGGATCAGCGTTGCGTAACGGATATTGCAACTGAAAATCAAAACATCACAGTGTTTTTTGGTGGCATATTTGAGTTGAGTTGAGGACCAAACTAGGCGTCCACCCAACGGAAACTTCTCGGGGGCAAGTTTTGCAAAAAAACCGTCGGCTGGGGCGTTTTTGATATTTGGCGATTCGCCGTGAATAACAGAAACATCTTGGATGTCGTCCAATTCTGCCAGTGATCGAAAAAATGGAATGCGATACTCGGCAAGTACCGGTTGTTGAAAGATCACGCGGGTCAAAATACTATTCTCATTCAAGCAAACCCTATTGGCGGTCGTTGGGCGGCGGGTTGACGATTACCCCCTGTTTCGCCCGACGAATAGTCGTACCACCATCATCGATAATACAAATGCAACGAGGATACTCAACGCCATGATATCGAGGAAAAAATTGACCTCGCCCCGAGATGTCGCAAAAATGTCACCTAGCGCTGCGGCCAGCGGAACACGGTACAACGGGGTGGCTTTCGCCAATACTAGGGAATCGAGAAATTTAAATAAAAGTGCAAGCAAAAACGCATACAAAAATAACGCGTACCAACCACCTTCTGCCGATGCGTGACCAATCAAACCGGCACCTACGTTCAACCCGCCAACGCGTTTCAGGTTAGCCATCTTGGGGATGTTAATTCCCAAGCCTTGAGGTTTTCCAGCCCAAATTGACCGTGGCACCGCGATCCAGAAAAACGCTCCAATGGTGTGGCAGTGCCGGTATTTAAATCGTCTGGGGTGATGATGCAGACACCAAATTGAAATTGGAGCCGCTCCTTGAAAGGTTGCAATTCTGGAAAACCCTCTGACTGTATCGGCAGGTACCATCAACTCGACGGCTTCTTGGACCGATTTGGGACGTTTGCCGCGCACTTCTGAAAATTTTGCCAGGACGATCAACATCGGCAAAACGACAATCGCACTATAAATCATTAACTTGGGAATATTTGCGGAGAACGAGACCCGGTAGAAAACCACCCAAGCGATGACACCTGCAATCGATACCATGCCTCGCCTGCCAAATTCTGTAAACTGCGGGAAGCAACTTAATGCGGCAATGATTACGAGGTAAGCAATGTAAGTGGGATGTTTGACCCGGCTAGACCATCCCCATGCCGCAAACCCGGTTGCTGCCACACCAATGCCAGTTGCAATGAACTGGAGCAAATCTTGTAAAACAAAAAAACCGACAAGCCACGAACCGATACAACAGGAGGTCAGGATCGACGCTACTCGAAAGCAATCTTTAGCTCGCAGCGGGTGTTTGGGGATGTAGGGTCGAACTCTAATACGAATCAATTCGTAACAGACAAAGAATGAAATTACAAATGCATTTAGCATGAAACAGTAGATGAGGGTAGTTTCCAAGTTACGTTCGGTAACTAGGTACGCCCACCAACCATTCGCGTCGCGATCAAAGAGCCAGCTAAAAATCCCAAATGATTGAAAGTACAAAAAGCCCGTGATAAACACATTTCGCAGACTGAATAATTGCACTTTTGCGGCTTTATGATCCAATATGATTTTGCCAATCACAATCGTGATACATAAAATATTTAATACTGTGCAGAGAAAAACCATTTGCTTATATCGGCAGGATTAGATCTTGTTAATGCCATTAAACACAAGGGGTGCAGTCTGCTCTGTAGCACCCAACCCCGGGCATTTTGACAGATTCTTCAACTGGTGGTCCCGTTTGTCGATAGTCAACATCACTTGAAGCGTAGTCTCTGAGTCTGAAAACCGACAACTTTCACGGAAAATCGCTGCTGGCAACCTGACTGCACCCAACACGAGAATGTAGACGCTGTATCGCAAACGTACCTGATCATTATTGTACCGGTCGATCTGCCGGACTGGGAACATTGAATTTCGTACAAGCATTTTTTAACGCTGAATATTTAAATCGTTTTTGTTTGATCAAATGGCGAAGTAAGCGATAGACTTCGTTTGAAACAGGCTTTCTCGTTTTTCGCAGACGAAAGTAATCCATGATTCCATCAAAACAGCCGGTCAGAGCATCCCATATTTCTCCGGTTTTGAGACCCAGCAGAAGATGGTTGATGATGGTGGAAAGCGTATGCCACCATAGATCAGGGGTCGGTAGTAAAGCCCAGCCAAAGGCGAGGCTGTTGCGTGTGTTGAAGTAGACGATACGCTTGTTTTGATTCCCGTTGGACGCTACGGGAAAGTGGTCGATGTGGCATTGTTCAGCAATTTTGATGAATAAGCCTTGTTCGGCAAATCGTATTGCCACACTACGTTCTTCGCTTTGCCTTCCATTACCGATGTACCCACCAATTTGTTTAAAGACTCTTGCCCGAAGCGCATTCGCGCCACCGCTAAAATTGCAGCTACAGAGAAAATCTTCCTCGCGCGTGGTGGCGATAGGAGCTCGTTGCACGACCTTCCCGTCAGGCAGGTGGTCGATCAAGGGGATCGTGACCACGCCAATGAACGGGTAGTGAAAGTCTTGTAGAACTTTTTCGACCAGATCGTTTTGCGCAAACACGGCATCATCGTCTAGGGTGAAGATGATATCACCGGTGGCGAGTCCGAAAGCGTGATTTCTGGCAGCAATGATCCCAAGCGGTGATTCATTGCGATGAAAAACCACATTCGGAAACTTTTGCTGCATCATTTCTTGGGTAGAGCTGTCTTGCGAACCATCATCGACGATGACCAATTCGCAAGTGACCGTCTGTTGTTGAACCGACTCGATTGCTTTTTCCAGAAGAGCAGGACGATCTTTGGAAGTAATAACAACCGATCGAGTTGGGAGAGATTTTGCCATACAAGATTTGTTAAATAGGTGGCTGGTTGTATTGAGCGACTCAAGTGTCGATTGAGAGGCACGTCCAGTGTACAGTGATTCGGGTAAACGCCCCCATCAGGTAAAAATCACTTAAAAAGTGTGATGCCTGATGTAGATTCATCCGAACAAAAAACAGCTTTATCGAATTGGATTTTGCTTGACCTGTCCTCAGCTCCCATGGTGGAAGAAGACCGTCGTAAAGAGGCTCCCGGCCACAAGCTTTCGCCATGTTCATAAAGCTTGGATGATTCAAGTAAGCGATGTGTTCCCTGTGCACGCGTTGAGTCGCGTAATTATGACGATCAAAATTCGAATCAATGGGAGTTAGCGGTTGCCGGACTCGGGCGGTAGACAGCTCAAGGGGTCTGCCGGTCCTGCGATGAGTATTTTTGCTGGTGACTGTAGAAATCGAAATGCGATTCAAGCCCTTTTGTACATTCGACTCTTGACTCACAATCCACGAGACAAACCTCATCATATTTGACCGTTTGCCACAACCGCTCAATCATCACGTTGTCGATCGTGCGCCTCCAACGTCCATGCTGACGCCGCACTTGAGGAACTTTCCAGCCTGTCTAAAGTCAGATGGAGTAGGTTGTTAGGTTCCAAGGGGAATTTTCAACCATTGCATGCAGGGAAATTGAACCTCAGAAATCCGCTTGTCAGGCGCACAAATAAATGCTTCCCGGGCAGGTGCAGGATTAACTCGTACGTTAATCTCTCCATTTTCAAAATGGTTTGGCAGCGGAATCATAACTGCACCGATATGCGAATGGCTAAAGCCCATCAATACGTTTCCCACCAAGTGACGATTGGGGTTAAGGCGTTGCTCATCGATCTTTAACAGACAACAGACAGTCATTTACATAAATAATTGCACGAGACAAATCTTCCGGATGAATGTGGAAGTTTGCCTTTGAGCGGCCGGTGAAATTTTTCTTGATGGACCCAGAGTTGACACTTTGCCCTGAAATCGCAAGATAATGACACCCTCCACTAACTGCGATAGTGTAGTAGTAAGGGTGGCGGTTCTCGTCTGGTGACAGTTCGAGCACGAAGGTTCCGGGAGAACAAAATGCAATGTCCCCTAGTCCAGCACCATGTGCTCCGATGACAAATTCGGCAGAGGCAAAGTCTTCAACCGGATTTTCATTTTGCTCTGGACGATAGATCTCAAAACCGGCGTCAATCAAGATGGGAAGTAATTCGGACATGTTGCTAACGTTCCGGTCAAAACCTTCACGCGAAATGAAAAGGCGACGCGTGCTCTGTTTGCTATTTGTGCTTGCCAGCCGTTGACGAAGGAAATTGACAGACCACTCCGGATAACAGCGGGCAATTCCAGGAAATGTTGTCACAAGAAGGTGATCTGCAACCAAGCCTTTTTCAAGACCATACCATACAATTTTTTCAGCATTGAAGCCGAGCTTGCTTAACTGGGCAATTCTTCTTTTAGATGGTTTCCCGGGGAGAACTACGAAATCGATTTCTTGATCAACAAACGAAGAATTTTCGAACAGGTGAATTCGCGGCAAGGAATCAAAAAGGTAGTGGCAGTAGTTTGTATCGCAAAATTCACTCATGAGGCTGAGGGCCGTTCCGTTCAGCTTGCGTAATTCTGCGTCTCGCCATTGAGAGTTCAGGACAATAGGGTGACTACTCAATCCATGCCAGTTGTGCCAAGGAAGGCGAGTTCCGTCTGGCCCAAAGCTCAATCCATGCCTGCCTACGAGCCTGCCATTCTGAATCTTCGCAACTCCCTGACAGGGAAAGTGCGCGGGAAGTGTCTCAAAAAAAAGTTCTTTGTCACCGAATACGACAGGCAATGGCCAATGAGCGTCCGTCGAATGATAAACCCGCTCCCATAGATGGCCCGATTTTTCCTCGGAAACAGATCGGGGCAATTCATGACAATACGAATCAGTCGACGCCTGCTGGTAGTCGAACTCAGCGTATCGAGATTGTAGTTTTTTACATGCTCGCCCAAGCAACATTGCGATTGTTTCTGTGTAACGTTGCAAAGTACTCAATCTATTCAAGGGCCAACAAGTTGCATTTCTATTTGAACTTGCGAACAAGCGAGAATAAAAAGTCAGAAACTCGCACACGTTCTGCGCGATCGAGAACGATCGTGGCTGCGAGGGAAATGAGGATAGTTGAGTGTACCAATGTGACAGCGCAAATTCGATATGGCGTCGGTTTCATGGTCTGCATTATGAAAATTCCTCCCGTTGCAGCAAGTGCACCAGTTATTAGCACTTTACTGAAAACGGTTCTTGCCCACCACACCAAGCCTTGCAGCTGAAAACCATTTTCGCTATCGAATGCGACCTTGAACAGTAAGTTAAAAGCGGTGCCGATAATCAGCACAAGTAAAATGGACCAGGCTGGCATCGACAGGTACTTAGTCAGCAGAAGTGCAAAGCCCAGCTGTAAAAGAACATTTACGAATGTGAAAACTGAATACCATTTTATTTCTCCAGTCGCCGTGAACATGATTCCATGCCCCGAGGCTGAGTGATCAACGGTCAAATTAATTAACAAAAAAATTGCAAAAAGCATAGCGAGCTTGGGAGGCGCAACAATCCAAAGGTTCAACACTTGTTCCAGCTCAATAACCAGAGGACCAACAAGTAGCAGCGTGAGTAGTGGACAAACTCGTGATGCCAAATCTCGCAACTTGATAGCCGAGGGTAGATTGCCTTTCCCGATCATTTGAGTCATTGCGGGGCTTACCACCCGAATGATTGTTGATGGCAGAGTCGATGCATAACCACTGATTTGTTGCGCTATTCCGAAAGCCGCATTGAATGTTGGACCGAAGGTAACGTTCCCAATGACCTGCACTCCGTGTGTTCTCATCTGCCATCCGAGCGCACCAAGACCTGCCCAGCCCCCAAACGATACAAGAGGTGCCACCAGTCGCTTTTTGAAAAACCTGTATCGGAAACGCGAGTCTGGAAATGTCCAACAGGAAAAGAGAATCATTCCAACTGAAGTCACCAAGACATTTATAAATTGGATCATGGAGTAATTCGAGAGGGAATTTCCATCAAGCCAAGGAAGCAGAATCGCTCCGCCAAATGAAATCAGGGAAAATACGACAGCGAAAAATGCAGGAACCAAGAAATTCTGTCTTGCCAGCAAACATGCTGAGTACGGCGCAGCCAAAATCAATGTCGAAGCAGATAGCACTGTGTAGCGAAAAGCTTCAAGTGCGGCATCCTCTTTTTCAATAGGAATAGTCAGAAATGAAATGATTGTTCGTCCGAAAATCATCCCAACCGTTAGTACAAATGCGGCTAACCCAATCGCCATCAGCATACTGGTAGAAAAAACTTCCTTTATTTCTCCCTGTCCGCCTCGACCGACTTCATAGGCAAGGTGCCGCTGCGTGCTGGAGGCTAGTGTTGATTTAATTGCCGCGACCACAAACATACTGGCACCTACAACGGAAAAGATACCATAGTCAACCTCTCCCAGTTCTTTCAGGACAAATCGGATAGTCGCCAGGCCGAATCCGATGGTTAACAGCATTCTTGCCATTGTCAACTGTACGTTCGACAGCAGTAGGTTGGCTTGGTTGCGAGTAGGCTTTGGGGCCTGTTTTTCATTCATGGCAATGTTAAGCGGAACCTTGCCAAATTGAGGGCAAGGTAACCGAAGGCTTTTCTGCGACGTTGTCCGCATCGAATCGATGAGGAAATTCGTCGGCAAACCCCATAACTTCGGATCTGTCTTTTCTCAAGAATGAGAATTCCAACAATGGAGGAATTGCAACGCCATCTCGGGCAACGATCGGAGACCAGTTGTTCGGATGAATATGAACAACGTGAAAGTCATTGAGCAGCTTCTCAAATACAGCTCGATATAGCCGTATCGTATGACGATCGAAAAGTTTGTCGATGTCGTGAAACTCAACGACGATGATTCGAAATCGCTTCAAGATTTCGGCAGGCGTATCCAGAATGACAGAGTATTCCGACCGCTCAATATCCATTTGCAGTATTAAGTCGGAAGCTGGATCTGGTGCATGCCGTTTGACCCATGCCTCCATCGTTATGAAAGTTGAGTCGTTGGTAACACCAATATATTTTTTTTCAAAACTGGTAAATTTCAAGTTGTTTGGTGGGGAGTCTACTGAGAAGTCTGCCAGGTGACAGTCGATTCCAAGCTCTATTAGTTGTTCCTCGAAGGTTGCAACTTCATAGACGCCAGGCGAGAAACAGGCTGTTATTCCATCAAGATCGTCCGGTATAAGGTAGCCGCCATCACCTTCACTTCCCATTCGCACCAAGGGCACCTCAGTTTTAACAGGAGCCAGCTTATGGACCAGTTCGACAACTTCTTGGGAAGGCGTAGTACGCGAGATATTAAGTCCGCTTTGAAAGGCTAGATTTTTGATGAATTCGTAGATCATGTTCTAAATAACCTTGGGTTGTTCTTCGCTTTGAAATGGATTTTCAACGATCTTGACATGTTCCATGTCCTTGAGCGATTGCTCGTAGATGCCTTGAATTTTCCCGTAGGCTTTAGAACCCGGAATGACAAGTGTTGGCTTGCCAAGCAGGGCAGCAAGGATTGCCACGTGCAATCGAGTGGTCGCAACAACTGAGGCGTTTTTTACCAGATCGCAAAAATTCTGAAATGAAACAAGCCCCGCCAAGCTAACGTCAATGTACCTAGAATTGGTAGAATCAGCAGTTGGGAAAAAGTTCTTGATTTCTTGGTGAACCCATTTGGCAAATCTGCTTCTTTTCCGCTCCGCCTCATGCTTGCGCAATTTATAGGTCCGCTTAAATTGTATGGGTACTATTTTCTTCAGAAATCCTGGAGCGGCAACCGCTTTTTCAGGTTCTCCCGACAGTGCCTCGGCATCCCGTCTTTCGACGACAAGGAGATGTCGCTGGGAGGCGGATGCCTTAAGCCTGTTGATAAAGTCTGAATCTGAAAGGGCAAAAGCCATGTCGTGATCCAGACCGATTTCAACGTTATGAAATTTACAGTCTAGGAGTCGTTGATAAGTATATTGCTCTCTGGCAAAAACGACTGTTCTGCCTTGACGATCTCTCAGAGAATCGGCGAAGTCGCCAGATTCAAACGACATTGTACTAGGCAAAATAACTAACGGGAGTTTACCTGCCTCACCATGGCAGTATTCACTGACTTCCGCATATGCGCCTCCCCAAACACTTGACAATCCGGCCCCCCCGGTAACGACAATCGCCGTCCCTTCTTGCCAACGATCAACACATTTAACGCCAGCTTTATCGAGTGAGACTTGGCCTCCCATCGAAATCAATCGGTCGCCGTTGTTTCCGTGTAATTTATCAAAAAATACTTTCTGGCCATTTAATTCACCAAGGACAGAATCGATAGAGCGTGAGTTGGGTGTTGTCATGGAATGGGGGAAATTTTTTTTAGGTGCAACTAATCATGTCTTTGTTGCTTAAAATGAATTTTGCTCAAAATGAATTTTGCTCGTAAGTTTGGATTTGCATTTCACTGACTCCCGCAAGTAGTTCCACACATCGATTCCGACGTGCCGCTAAACAAGATCATTCGCAACGTCAGAGTCCTTTTCGCTTAAGTGATTGGCTGCAAAATCACTTGGAAGGTTGCCAATGGTTTCACTTCGGGTCGATTAAGGACTCGGTTGCGGCGTCATAATCTTTTGCGTTCATCTGCCTAATGGCGACGGCGTACTTGGTGACGCGATCTCCCGTAAACAGATTGGTTAGGACCTTCATTTACTGTGGGTTGGTACAACGATTGATATCCAACTCAAGAAAGTTCCGGTTCTCGGAAAAGGCACTGCGATGAAACTAGGCCAAGCTGGTAATGGAGGCCAGGGGGGCGAGAAGCGAGAGTTCGTGCTTTTTGCCGTTTGCTCGGGATACAAATCAATTTCCGATGGGAAATTGATTCGCGTTGGAGATCCTGCCAAGTAGGCGAGGCAATCGATCTGATTTTTGAGACCGCGATTTTTCATTGCCATCAATAACGGCTCAAGAATTTTCCGCTTGAAGGTATTTGAACCGCTGCTTCCCTCAACAAACTTTTTAACGGTCGTGGTACCCTTGAGATATAGAACATTGCAGGCAGGGATTTCCACAGCTGAAGTTGGTTTGCCACCGACAATGAATCCGGCGATTCTTCATTAGCGATCAGCAATGTATCTTCTGAGCCTTGAGCGTCTTCGAAAGACGCGAATTTGAAAAACAATCGAGTCCGGCAAGAGGCAGAAACATGTCGCGGAGAGATATCTGGCTTGGCCGGATTGGCATGATGAAGCGAGCCTGCACTATCCTCTTGTCAGGCTCTCTCGGGTCGCTTCTGCCTTGGCTAACTCAAGATCGTGATCGACCATCAGTTCTGCCAGTTCTTTACAACTGGTTTTAGCGACCCAGCCCAGTTTCTCCTTGGCCTTCGTACAGTCACCCAAGAGCAGATTCACTTCCGTTGGGCGAAAGTACCGAGGGTCAATTTCAACGTAGTCGTTCCAGTCGAGTTCGAGATACCGGAATGTGTAGTCAAGGAATTGCCGAATGGTCTGTGTTTCGCCAGTCGCCAAAACGTAATCGTCAGGTATATCCTGTTGGAGCATCATCCACATGCCTTCGACGTAGTCTTTGGCGAAGCCCCAATCACGTTTCGCATCAAGGTTCCCAAGATATAGTTTTTCCTGAAGACCCACCTTGATGCGCGTCGCCGCGCGGGTGATCTTGCGAGTCACAAAGGTCTCACCGCGACGGGGGGATTCGTGGTTGAACAGAATACCGTTGACCGCAAACAGATCGTAGGCTTTGCGGTAGTTAACGGTTTGGTGGAAGGCGTAAACCTTGGCACAGGCATAAGGCGACTGGGGACAGAAGGGCGTGTTTTCTGTTTGTGGGGTTTCAAATACGTCGCCGAACATTTCCGAAGATGAGGCCTGATAGACGCGTGTCTCCTGTTTTTTGTTCAACTGACGGGCGGCTTCGAGAACATTCAGTGCCCCGACGCCGGTGACGCTCACGGTGTAGGCCGGTGCATCGAATGAAACTCGGACGTGACTCTGGGCACCAAGATTGTAAATTTCATCAGGTTCAATATCCAGAACAAGATTGGTAATGCCCTGCCCGTCAGTTAGATCGCCGTAGTGCAGAAACAACTTTGCATCCGATTCGTGCGGATCACAATAAACGTGGTCGATGCGTTGTGTATTGAAGGAGCTGCTGCGGCGAACGATACCGTGGACTTCATAGCCCTTCTCGAGTAGCAATTCGGCAAGGTACGAACCGTCCTGGCCGGTGATTCCGGTAATGAGTGCTTTTTTCATAATTTCAAGTCTAAAGTTATCAGTTCTCTGATTTTGCGTGTTTGTCGAAAATCCAATCCAGCTGTTGTTTGAGCTCAGATTCTTCCTTTAGTTTCAGTAGAGGCAGGAGCTCTTCATCTATCAAGTTGTGATCAAGCCTGCTTCCCTGCCAGATGCCTTGGCAATCGTTCTTTCTTCGTAAGGTGGCCAGCCTTTAAGCCAGTCTCACTGCCCCGGCTTCAAGTTTCGCCAGAAAGTCTTGGTAGGTTTGTTCGATACCCGTTCGCAAATCGATCTTGGCTTGCCAGCCAGTTGAATGCATCAGCGACATGTCAGTCCTTTTGACTGGCGTCCCATCAGGCTTGGAGGGGTCCGTTGTAATTTTGCCCGCGAAACCGACGACTTCAGCGACCAAGCCAGCAAGTTCCAAAATCGAGACATCGACACCAGTTCCAACATTAACAAGGTCAGGTGGATCACCAAGCGATAGCAAATGAAGGAGACCGTCGGCAAGGTCATCCACGTGCAGGAATTCGCGGCGCGGTGTACCGGTGCCCCAAATCATCACCTCTCCAGTGCCCGCTTCTTTGGCTTCGTGGAAGCGACGGATCAACGCGGGCATAACGTGCGAATTCTCAGGATGGTAGTTGTCGCCTGGACCATACAAATTGGTCGGCATGGCCGAGTGAAACATGGCTCCGTATTGCTGGCGATAAAACTCGCACATCTTCAGACCCGCAATCTTTGCCAACGCATACGCTTCATTGGTTTTTTCAAGTGGGCTGGTCAGCAGACAGGATTCTGCCATCGGTTGCGGGGCGCTGCCGGGATAAATACATGTGCTACCGAGGTACAAGAACCGCCGAACTCCATGCTGCCAAGCGGCGTGGATCGAGTTCAGCGCCATCGACAGGTTTTCATGGATGAATTCCGCAGGATAGGTTGAATTCGCATGAATCCCGCCAACTCGACCGGCACAAAAAATGACCGTCTCAATTTTGTTTTCGGCGAAGAAGTGGTTTGTTGCCTGTTGATTACAGAGATCAAGCTGATCACGTGATCGGGTGACCGAGTCAAATCCACGTGTTGCAAGTGCGCGGACAATCGCAGACCCCACCATTCCCCGGTGTCCCGCAACAAAAATGTGATTCAATGAGGCTGCGGACATCTTGTGGTCTTCATTGGGTTGGCTGAATGTTGGCGGGAAGGTGATGACGGGCTGGAGTCTATCGTGACTCTTTCGGTCGGCGCGGACTCCGTCCCTTTCGGTGACACCACCTAAACATATGGAGACCTAGAACTGATTGCTTTCAGTGCCAGTCTAATCCGAGGGAAAATCTCGCATTGACCAGAAAAACCCTGCGATAGCAGGGCTCTGGGTACTTGGAAGGATAGTTGAACTACGAGAAAGTGTAAATGGTGATTCTGTCGCTTGCGGGCGGTGATTGGCGGTGGCACCGGGATGAATAGTCCCGGAAAACCGGGGCCATTGAGCCGTAAATTGGCAGTCTGCCGGGAATGGGCGTAGGGAGCTGGCGCGACGGCTCACGGTGGAGGTTGGGTGAGATCCTGCTTCCACGAGCTATCGACAGGCTGGACAGGTGAATTCCTTGGCCGTTAAGGAATGCGCTGAAGTCCCTGGTTTTCTATGCCACGCGCCCGGTCAAGCTGGTCGGGTTGGCCAACATCGATCCAACTGTCAATCGGGTGTATCCCAAGCCGCTGATTCCTGGCCAGCGCCAGTTCGAGCAATTTCGTGATCGGGTAGTAGCTGGCAGGGACATCCGCCAACAGCTCGGGGCTGATCACGTAGATTCCCGCGTTGATGGTTTCTTGAAGTGTAGGTTTTTCCAACAGGGAGGTGATGCGATCTCCGTCGGTCTGAACGCATCCGAATGGAACGCTATGAGAGTAGGTCCTGACGCCCATTGTAATTGCGTTGTTTTGTTGATCGTGGCGCGCAAGCATTTGTGCGATGTCAAATTCGGTAATCAGATCTCCATTCATCACAAGCACCGGGTGTTTTCTGGAATGGTCTGGAATTAACGCTAGGGGCCCCCCAGTGCCGAGAGGTTTCGTTTCCCGCAGATAGAAAATCTTGCATCCAAATTTTGAACCGTCCCCAAAATGTTCTTCAATTTGTTCAGCCAGATAGTTTACCGAAAGATAGATCTCACTTATGCCATTGCCGATCAGGTGCAGAACGATACGCTCAAGGATGGGCCGACCCACAATTCTGATCATTGGCTTGGGAGTTGATCGTGTCAGGGAGCCCAGCCGGGTGCCTTTGCCGCCCGCAAGAACAATGGCTGCGTTGGGAAGTGATTGAGGTTGGATCAGTTCGTTCAGCAGATGCAGGCCTTGTAACCGACCACTGTCGTCAACGATCGGCAGTTGTTCGATGCAATGGCACTTCATCAGGTCGAGTGCTTCGGTTCTGCCAACCTGGCCGGAAACCTTGTGGAATGTTTTGACAACGAAAGGAGCAATGGGCGCGTCCAAGCTCGCACCGGAGAGAATTGCGCGTCTCAAATCTCCATCGGTAACGACCCCGAGCAACTTGCGCTCCTCATCGACTACCATGGCAATTTGGGCGGCACCTTGGTCGATTACTTTCATGGCCTCAATAATGGAGGCGGGTTCTGGTAAAAGAATCGAGGCAAGTTTTTCGTGTTTGAGAACGCTGGTTTCTGTCATGGCACTAGCGCGCACTTTCAGTTTCGGTTGCGAGTAAGTCATGAAACGGTTTTTTTAGAATATTGCTCAAATCAAATCCGGCAATAATGTCTACCGCTTTACGGGATGCGCCTGGTTCTCCGTATGGATTAGCCGAATTCTTGAGGGCGGTGATAAATTCCGCTGAGTTCGCACGTTCAATTGCGGCGTTGATGGCCGCTTTGTTTGGTTCGCACTGAATGACGCTCGCTCCTGCGATTCTGCCCTTTTGACGGTCCCCGATGTTGACTGTCGGAACACCAAAATGCGGGGCTTCAATCAAACCGCTCGATGAATTACCGACGACAACATCAATGTGTTTCAATACCGAGAGGTAGCGTACAAACCCCAATGATTCAAACGCCACGGCACGGTGTGCGTGTTGTTTGACAAAAGTTCTGATTTGAGTTTTAATCCTCGCGCTGTCAGGGTCAGCATTAGGGTGCGTCATGATGATGCCGTATTCTTTTTGTTCTGCCAACGCGGCCAGCAGTTCCGCAAATTGCTCACTAGCGGCACGATTTTCAAGTGTGGCGGGATGAAACGTTACCATCATGTTTCTTTCGCGAAAGGTGAAGCCGAGGTTGGATTCGAGTTCCTTTTTTTTCAACAGATTTTTGCATTGGACGTTGTCAAGTCCCACCGCTCCAACATTGAATACGCGGCTGGGAGATTCTCCCAGTTGAATAACCCGGTTGCGATAGGTTTCCGCTGAAGTGAAATGTAAATGTGACATCTTGGTGATGCAATGCCGCAACGATTCATCAAATGCCCCTTCGGTCGATTCACCGCCGTGGAAATGAGCGATCGGAATCTTCAGAAAGGTTGCCGCAACTACAGCGCTGAACGTTTCAAAGCGATCCCCCAGAACTACCAAAAGGTCCGGTTTCAAACAGGACAGCGCATCTGCACAGCCTTGTATCCCCGCTCCAGTGGAACGCGCGACGGCGCGCGAATCGTTGGCCTCCTCCAGCATGGGTACTTTGGCGGAAATGTTGAATCCATCTGCCTCAATCTCTCTGACTGTTGAGCCGTACCTTGCTTCGAGATGCATGCCGGTTACCAGTACCTGAAGAGTCATGTCTGGTGCCGCGTCGATGTAACGCATGACCCAATGAAGTAGGCCATACTCCGCACGGGATCCGGTTACAACGCAGACGGTTTTTGGATCGGTCATGCCTCTACTCGATCAGTTCGTTAATTTCGTAGTCGCGTTGAGCACAGGTTCCGATGATGTCGGGCCAATCCATTGGCGAGCGCCCGGTCGCTGGACGCCTGGTGGTCAGATTGTCCGATGTGAATACCTCGCCTGACCTGATTGGCGTGGCTGCGACAATGCTCTTTCTGACAACGGCCAGATTGGGAGTCTCGCTTGGACTGGGGATCTTCTTGCCGTGCCCCAGCGCGATTTCAATATTTCGGATCGCAGCAATCATCGCCTGAAGTTCTGCAGGATCAAGACTGGCGGCATGGTCCGGCCCCGCAAGTTGTTTATCAAGGGTGAAGTGTTTTTCAATCAGTTTTGCCCCCAACGCAACGGCGGCCACGGGAATTTCGATCCCCAATGTATGGTCTGAATAGCCGATCGCAATTTGCGGAAACGCCTCCTGAATGGTCTGCATTGCTCGCAAGTTTACATCGGCCATCGGGGTGGGATACTGCGTGTTGCAATGAAGAATTGTCAGTTGACTTTTCCGCATTCCGTTGTCGATCAGCACGCTGATGCACTGCTGTATCTCTTCAAGGGTCGCCATGCCCGTGGAGACGACGACGGGTTTCCCAAATTGGGCAATCGTCTCCAGCAGTGGGTAGTTGTTGATTTCCCCGGAAGGAACCTTGAACAACGGGAGGCCGAGGTTGTTCAGCAGGTAAAGGCTGTCGTGGTCAAAACCGGTGGACAAGAATTGAATGTCACAGCTTTGGGAGTGTTGGAGCAACTGTAGGTGGTCGCTGTCCTTTAGTTCCAGATTTTTCAGCATCTGGTACTGAGTGGATTGGCCAGTAGTCAGTGTTTGATATTCGGCAGCCTTGGCTGTTGGAGTAACCAGTTTTTCAGCTCTGAAGGTCTGGAATTTGACCGCATCAGCACCTGCTTCGGCCGCCACATTGATCAGCTGTTTGGCTCGGTCAAGGCAGCCATTATGATTCACTCCCGCTTCGGCAATAATGTAGACCCCCGTGGTCATTTTCGCAGCCTCCTACGTGTCGCTGGTGTGCCTTTACTCTGTTTCAAAGCGTAAATCCGTCGTCGATGATCAGGTTTTGGCCGTTAATAAATTCCGATCCGGCACCCAAAAGAAACCGAATCGAACCAAACAGGTCGTTGGCATCAAGCATGCCCTTGCCGGTGCAGTTTTCCGTGTACTTTTGGACAAAGCTTTCGGGCTGGGAATCCAGAATCCCTCCCGGACTGATACTGTTGATGCGGAAGCGCGTCCCTTTCATATAGGCGGCGAAATATTTGTTGAGATGGATCAGCGCGGATTTTATCGCGGCATACTCCACCGGAACGGTCATTTCCGTTCCATTGTAAATTTCGAATTTCGGGGCGATGACTCCATAAATCGAACTTACATTGACCAATGAAAACGGCCGCTGTTGTGTTTGGCAAAATAGTGCCGCCAGTTTGGAAAATTCAAAGAAACCTCCCAGATGCAATGAGACATTTTCACAGAATGATTCGTAGGTTACATCAAACAGGGATCGGCCATATTGCGAGTTGCGTGGGTAGGCCAGATTGATTGCTCCGTCTAGGGGGCTGTCGAGGTCTCGCAAGCTATCAAACAGCGCCGCGATTGTCTCGGGTTTCGTAAGGTCGGTAAAATGCTGGCTGACGTTGGCAGGAACGTGCTCAAATGCGACATCAGCGGCGACGACATGGTTATCGTTGGCCACCAGATCTGCAACGACCTGATGTCCAATATATCCGTTGGCGCCCAGTACCAGAATGCTCAAGGTGTTTCGCGCTTTCGTATCAGGAATTCTGCGACTTCAAAATCATGGATGTCGTCGATGTCAATCGCACGCTCCTTGGGAATGACGACGGCTTCGACCTTGCCTGCGAACAGGCTGGTTGAATCGAGGATGTATTGGGGGCGCGCTGCATACGCGACGGTCGTCAAATCAAAGACCTCCGGGGCGTCCTGTCGGCGGATGATTTTTGGGTCGTGGCAAACGACTCTAATTCCGGATTCTGAGCGCGCTACCATGTTGAAAAATGGACTGCGTGAGGCTTCCGACATGGTGACAACGATATCCGGTTTTTTAGGGCCTTCCAGAACCGAGATACAGTCTCTCACATCTTGTTCGACTCGCAAGGGCGCCGTCGTCGGCAAGCTCAGAAAGATCTCGCAGCGCTGGTCAACAGATTTAATCGCATGCTGCCACGCCAGCCATTCGCTGGCGTTGTCGGTGGCAAGGTGCTCCGGGCGGTGAATGACCGCAGCGCCGTGCTTCACCGCTTCCGTGGCGATCGCGTTGTCGTCAGTGGAGACGTAAACTGCGTTAACGAAATCACACTGTTTTGCCATTTCAACACTGCGTTGCAACAGTGTTTTGCCGTGAAGAAGTTTGATGTTCTTACCCGGCAAGCCTTTTGATCCGCCTCTGGCGAAGATAAAGGCACATACTTTCATCGTCTTCTTCCCACCGGGTTTAATAATTTGGCCTGGCCGATAATGGACAAGGTGCGGACTGATTCTTCGATCGTGGCTAGGTGCTGGTTGGGTTCCGCGCTGATTGAGGAAGACCAGAACCGTTCCAGCTGCCTTTGGTAGATGTTTGGGAGTGAGCGCGCATCGCTTGACCAGACTTTCCCGGAATCAACGGACAGGAGGTTCTTGATCCAGTCCAAAACAATGGTTCGTCTGTCGGTTACCACGGTTAAAATTCTCTTGGCCGGTCGCCGGAGGAAGTTAAGGTGAAGGTTAACGGGTGTTCGATTTGCCTCCAGAGTCAGGTTTGCAACATCTTCAAGCTCCGCGTCAATGTCCAGCGTGCCAGTGTTGACCAACTGAGCTGTTGCAAGTTCGAGTTTTCCCAGCAGACACTGTAGGTAGTCAAGCTCATGACTGAGTTCAAGGAGAACACCGCCGCCGAGAGCCGATTGGGCAGAGACGCTGTGACGGTAGTCTTTTTCATCTCTCCAGTCAGCAAGATGCTGGCCAACTTCCGCCTGCACCGATTTAATCGCGCCATATTTTCCTTCTGCCAGCTCTTGGCGCAAAAACTCAAACCCCTCGTGATGGCGAAGGCAATATGCGACTCGAATGAAATTGCCTGATTGGCGAGCTGCTATTTCGAAGGAGGCGATTGAATCCGCACAAGCTGCCAGCGGTTTCTCGATCAATATCGGTGCATCGGAAATCTCAAACACCTCTCTGGCGAAAGCAAGGTGAGAGGTCGCCGGGCTGGCGATGATAGCTAGGTCGATCGGAAACCTGTTAAATGCTTCTGTCACTTTGGGTGACACAAAATCAATGTCAGTTTGCGCTTCAATCTGTCGTCCGGAGGCTGATGTCTGAATAATTTTGCACGATGGGAATGCTTTTTTGGCAGCGCAAGCATGTTTGCGGGCGATGCTGCCTGCACCCACGATCAGAATGTTCTTCGGAGTCAGCAAATGTCTTCGTCTCCTTCATTGTCAAAAACCGGAACTCGTTGTGCAATCGAGACACCGCTGGGAATGTTGATCAATCGGGACTGGACCGAGTCGCATTGGCTCAGGTCCATTGCCGGACATGATTGATACATTGGCAATGATTGCATTGGTTCCCAGGCCGGTCGTGTCATAATTTGTCGTTCGTTGGTGGCTTGCAGTAACTCGTCCCGCAGGTGCGCGTGAGCCTTGTCGAGGAGAATGGCGTTGAGCCAGTAATTGCTGCGACTGCCGGGTGGTTCGGCGACAAATGAAATATGGTCGACAGATTCGAATGCCGTTTGGTATTGGTTGGCCAGCGTCCGTTTAAGGTCAACGAAGTTTTTTAGTTGCTCCAGTTGGCCACAACCCAATGCCGCGTTCAGGTTGGGCATACGCAAATTATAACCCACCGTGTCGTGGAAGAAGTTCCACTGGTGTGGTACTTTTGCAGTCGTGGTCAAGTGTTTGGCGCGATTTCCCAGTTCAATATTGTTTGTCAATATTGCTCCACCGCCGCCGGTGGTCACGATCTTGTTACCATTAAAACTGACTGCGGCGATGTCACCGAAGGTGCCCGTGTGTTGTTCGCCAAGGTAGCTGCCGAGAGATTCTGCCGCATCTTCGACGACTTTTAAATTGAATTCATTGGCCAGTTCCAAAATTTGAGCCATGGCAGAGGGGTGTCCGAAACAGTGCATCGGAACGATTGCCGTGATTGGGCGGCTGGTGTGTTTGTTGTAAGTACGACCCGATTTAATGACCGTGTGTGCTTTTAAATACCTCTCAAGTTTCGTGCAGTCGATGCCCAAGGTTGTTTCTGCGACATCGACCAGGTGTGGAATCGCGCCGCAGTGGCTGACCGCGTTGGCTGTCGCGACAAAGGTCAACGCCGGAATCAGAACCTCGTCATCAGGTTCGATGCCGACCAGTTTCAGGCTGATGAATAATGCCGATGTGCCGCTGGAGCAGGCGATTGCTTTTGCGGCACCCGTGATCCCGGATAACATCTCTTCGAAACGGGTGACGAAACTGCCTACCGAGGACACCCACCCGGTGGTCACGCACTTGCTGACGTAGGCCAGTTCATTGGCTTCGAAAACAGGTGTATGAAGCAATGCAGGTTCAGACCCGATGACACTTTGTATGGCATCGATCGTGTTGGAAACAACGGGATTCAAAGAAATTTTTGGATGGTCAAAATTGTGGTCAGTGGAGCGTCCGGTTACATCTTTTGGTCTAAGTTTTTATCTGATTCGACGTGGTCCAGTTCGGGGACAGCGATTCGGATAGCGTTGGCCAGTTCAGTTTTGGACCAGACTCCCTTGTCGTAGGCTGCGCGAATGGCTGTCAATGAATCTGCCACTGATTGATCGCCGTGATAGAGGGGTTTCGTGACGACACCCACCTTTTCGAATCGACTTTCATCAGTTTCTTCGCCCGGGTCAACAAATTCTTCGTAGGGTTTTTCACCGCTGGTGTCGGAACTGGAGAAGAAGCAGGGCCATACTTTTGAATTGCTGTCCAAGGACCTCGCAAGCGTCAGGGCTTCTGCTTCGCAACTGCATGCGCGAGGCTTCAGCCCTTTGGATTCAAGCATCATGTGGGCAATTTCAGCAAAGGAGAGCATGTCGTTTGCCGGTTCGAATTGAGGGTAGAAAATTTCCCGATTGCTCCCCAGAAAGCAACCCAGAAAACATAACTCACCGGCCTCCTGATGGCTGATGAAGTATCGTCTTACATCGGTTGGGGCTGACAGAGGTTGGAACTTTGCCAGTCGTCGCTCAAAGCTGGCCAGTAAGCTGCCTGCCGAGA
This sequence comes from uncultured Pirellulaceae bacterium, assembly GCA_937967505.1. GTDB lineage: Bacteria > Planctomycetota > Planctomycetia > Pirellulales > Pirellulaceae > Mariniblastus. The sequence continues at coordinate 80,894 of CALCJM010000004.1, forward strand.
ATGCAACATTCGCGAAACGGGCGCTCGTAAATGGAAGTTGGTCAGCATAAGACAGGAAGACGCGCTCCATCAGAGCTTTGGAGGCCCCCATCAGATTTCCGGGCCTGACTGATTTGTCAGATGAAACACTGAAGACAGTGCGGGTTCCGCTGCCACAAAGGTGATTGGCCAGAGCATCGTTGGCAAGGACATTGATTTGCAGAAGCCGCATAAGCGTGAATGGATCGCGTTCAGACCGAACATGTTTCAGCGCCGAAAAATTCAGTACAAAGTCATAGCTTTGCTCTTGTCGAAGCATCGCTTTAAATTCAGTTTGTGAGAAATCAATTGCGAAGGTTTGAAAGTTGTCAGGAAGTGCAATTCCTGAAGACCGCAGGTCCCGAACAACCTCCACCAGGCAATTTTCGCTGAGATCAACCAAATGCAGGCAGCGCAGGCGAAACCGGGACAGGACTTTGACGAACGCACTTCCGATCGAGCCGGCTGCCCCGATGACCAGGATTCGCGAAGACGAAAGGGTGTCTGCTATCTCCTTTTCTTGAGAGGCCATGTCGTTGGCAAGTAACGATTCTTTGCGTCCAAGGATTTTGGTCAGCAACTCATGATGACTCTGGTTCGCGATCACGATATTTTGTTGTGGGAAGCTTGGTTGGCGGAAGAGTCCGATTGATGGTGACGCTGGTGCGGACTCCGTCCCCTTCGGTGGCATTACTTAGACTTGGCAACCGACAATTGGGTGTTCCCGGAGCCTGCCCGGCAGGAAACAGACTCAATTTTGACCGATGCCCTCACGCAAAGGCAGGGGGCGGACCCCCGAAAGGACAAAGAACTTTCACACCAAATTTGTCGGCGATGGCATTGGCCGAACGCCAAGGCAAGAGTCCTAGGACCGGAATCATGATTTGTTCAGCGTTAGCTTGCGGGCACCAGCAATCAATGGCGGGTAATTACTGACCCATCTAAAGGTAAACGATCGGTAATCGGCAATGAGAGAGCCAGATATGCCAAAATGGAGCCCGCCAGCTGCGTCATTGCACTGGAGTTGATGGCGCTGACTTTTCAATAAACTTGCTACGAGTGATTTCACGAAGCCTGAGAAAGCGCTCTTCAATCTGACCCTTTGTGCTGTCATCAAAACCACCGTAACCAGCGACAAAGGCTTGGACTTGGTAGGTTGCACGGTTGAAGAACTGGGTACGGATTCGACCGGAAAGCCGATTTTTGATTCCCGAGATAAAGTACATCAGCGGGTTCCATGATGCGGGCGGGTTAACCGGTGCTCCCGCGGTGTTGAACAGTGAAAATACAAGGAAAGAGTGTTCGCCGGTCGGTTTGTTGAATTCGGCGACAACATACGGCCACGAGACTTTTCCTGGTTGCCCATTGGTGTCAAGCACTTCCAGTTCGGATTCCTTGCGCTGTCTCGAGAGCAGATTCCATCCACTGTTTTTGTAACATGTCGTCAGCTCGTGCCAGCCCGGGAAGGGCTGATCGAGAGATATCTGCGCCGTGCAGTTGGGAGCGCGGTAAGTCCATAGGTCAGACCTTTTTCCAAGATCGCTGCCTCGTTCGCGACTGTCAATCTTGTAATCAACCACGCTCCAATCATCCAGTTTGGCTGGGAGGTCCGTTTCTTCAAACGGTTTGGTGACATCGAGGTCGAAGAAACGCACACTGTGTCGTTCATTGGTGAAGGCATAGAATACGTCCCAACTGCTCCAGATCCCGCCAAGTGCCAACAGGCCACAGATCGACCATATCGCGGTACGACCCGCTTGCGTAATTGGTTTTCGCCCGCGTCGTTTGCGCGGGGCCGTTTGATCGTCAAGATTCTTTCCCGCAACAAGGTTGTTCCAGAATTTGGTAAAGAATTTTCCAAACGGTCCGGAACGACCTGTTTCGGTATCGACTGGGCCAAACAGAAACGACAGAAACTGGTCGGTACTAAGCAGCATCAGCGCACCGACGATTAATGTTCCCCAACCTAGCATCGCGTGAGGAAATCCATGGGCGACATCAATGTCCGCCTGATCCAGCACGGGAATCAGGAAGATGCGCACGGTATTCATGAACAGGGCCCAGAATACAGCGGAGGCCAACAGCACGACGCTTCGAAAAAAAGGACGACGAAATGCGACGATAAACACAACCGCAATAAATACCAGTGTAAAGAATGACTGCACACCACTACAGGCCTGCTCAATTCCGTAGCTCGCACGTCCGGGGACCTGAATGACGGTTCCGTCCATGTGGTGCCCGAGGCCGGCAAGATCCAGCAGTCGACTGGTGCAGATTGCGCTGTAGTACTGTAGTTTCGTAATCAGCGCGACATCCAACCCCGAGGGTAGGGTTAGAAACACAAACATTGGCAGGCTTGCCGGCCAAAGGCTTTTTAATGTCTCTTTGTCAACAGTTCGGGCCAGCAGACTGGCAATCAACAGCATCACGCTGCCGGCGGCGGCGGACGGGAATTTAAATAAGACGCAGGCGATCGCGAACATAAGCCCCAGCACCAATAGCGCATCGCTGGTGACACTGCGATGAAATGGCATCTTGGCTTCTTTGGGCCAACGCATCCAAGCAATGATAACGGTTGCCAAAATCGCGAATGGAAACGTTTGATAGTGAGGTTTGTCCAGATACAGATTGCGACTGTACAAAAGCAGCATTGGAAGTTGTGCACCAATGGCAATCGCATAAGGTAGCGCAATTGACTTCCAGTTGACTGAACGATTGGCCGACATGGTGTCGCGCGATACAGAAGGGGGGGCATTGGGAGAGGTTGAGGCCATCGTGGTGTCCGGTTCGAAAACTTTTCATTCACCAAGGTGAATGGTTGAGTGATTGGAATAGAGAGAGGGTTGAAGGAACGAATTCTCTCAAAGAGCAAACCAATGTTGTCATTATTTAACAACCCGAAAGCTTCGCAAGGCGAAATTCGTGTGAGGCAACCCTAAAACCTACCATTAACTACCGGCAAAATTACCCAAGCACCGCCGGGTTTCTGTCGTTGCGGACCAAGCCCTATGCTATCGCTGAGTGTTCTATCGTGGGGTGTTCCTTACCGTACAATCTCGAAAATTGTTCAGGATTTACCGATGGAGTGCACTTCGAACCCAAAACCTGCCAGAATCTTGCGATCAAGCAGGTTGCGGCCATCGAACAAAAAGGCGGGCTTTCTCATGGATTGATAGACGGAGGCAAAATCAGAAGTCGTGAATTCGTCCCATTCGGTCAAAACGACGATCGCGTGGGCTCCTAAAGCTGCGGATTCGGCACTGTCGGCGACTTGGACGTTGGACTCAATCAGCTTCCGATTATTTTCTGAAAGTTCTCCGGATCCGTTCGTCATCAGGGCGGCCAAATCGTGTTTGATTTTGTCCAGGCTTACTTGCGGGTCGTAGATAGTTAGCTTGGCACGTTCTTCCAGCAGGTCACGGCAAACATAGATGGCTGCCGACTCACGTGTGTCATTGGTGTCCTTCTTGAATGCGAATCCCCAAACCGCAATTTTCTTGTCAGACACGGTGTTGAACATGGTGGTGACGATACGGGTCGAAAACCTGCGTTTTTGGTAATCGTTCATGACGATCACCTGTTCCCAGTATTTGGCGACTTCATGCAGGCCAAAATGCTCGCAAAGGTAAACCAGATTCAAGATGTCTTTTTGAAAGCAGCTGCCACCAAAGCCAACGGAGGACTTCAGGAACTTTGGGCCAATTCGAGAGTCCGTTCCGATCGCGTTTGCGACTTCATCAATATCGGCCCCTGTTGCCTCACAAAGTGCACTGATGGCGTTGATCGAGGAGACACGTTGAGCCAGAAATGCGTTGGCCGTTAATTTTGAGAGTTCGCTACTCCACAGGTTAGTGCGGAGAATTCTCTCGGGTTCGACCCAACGGCCATAGATTCCTGCCAGTTGCTCAATGGCCTCGCTGCATTCGCCCCCAATTAGTACACGGTCGGGATTGAGCAAGTCCTTGATCGCCGTTCCTTCGGCGAGAAACTCTGGATTGGACAAAACACTAAACGAAGCATTGGGGTTGGTCGCGGATTTCAGTATCCGTTTGACCGCTTCTGCGGTGCGCACCGGGAGGGTTGATTTTTCAACCACAATTTTATGACTGTTTGAATTTTGTGCGATTTGTCGTGCACATTTTTCCACAAATTCGAGGTTTGCTGCTCTACCGGCCCCGATGCCAAACGTTTTGGTTGGCGTGTTCACCGAAATGAAGATCACATTGGAACTTTCGATCGTTGCGGCGACCTCCGTTGTGAAAAAAAGATTTCTCCCCCGCGCCTCTTTGACCACCTCGGTCAATCCCGGTTCGTAGATGGGAAGCGCATCGCTGTTCCAGGCGGCAATGCGCGATTCATCTACGGGCCAAACCTAGAGGGCGCTCGCAACCACGAGCTGTAGGCACACCACATTTAGACAAGAGAGCACGTACGCAAGAATAATCAATGTCCAATCAAACACGCCGAGCGGAACATT
>CALCJM010000005.1 GCA_937967505.1 uncultured Pirellulaceae bacterium
AGATGGTAAGGGTAACATCGTTTTGTTTCCATGAGTCCATAGTGTGGTGGCGACGAAAGTAAGACTGTGCAGCTTTTCGTCACACCCCTCAAGCTCCTCCCTGCTTCTCCACCATCTGGCGGCAGAACCGTGGCTACGCTCGCCAGAGTGTGGAGCCTAACCTCAAGCGTCACGCCAGTGCAAATTTTTCACACCCCTCAAGATCCTCCCTGCTCCTCCACCGTCTGGCGACGGTAGCTAAGTTTTAGGCACTCAACGGATTGCTGGCGTTAGCCGCCTGTTGACCTGTGCCCGCATGCACCGCTGACAATACGGCACCGCGGTGATGGCCTTATTTTAAATCCAGCACGCCTTTCAATTGCTGGTACCTCTGCACATTGTCTCCCAGTAACTGGTTGGTATCAATTTCCTTTAACAGTTCCGCCGCCTCGCCATTGCGGTCTAATTTCACCAACGCGTCTGCGTATTCGACCCGTCGATTTAATTTTGCCATTTCCATATCATCCGTCGATGCTTCAAGCGCCTTATGAAATGACTCGGCGGCCTCTTCCAGTCTGCTGGCCTCCAGCTGTCGTTTGGCCAGCTGTCGCCAAATCTCGCCATTGACCGAGTTCTGTTCGGCCAGTTCAGGCCCCATCTCCAACACGTCGTCGTCGTTCAGTAGTCTCAGTTTCGCCAACTGTTCCAGCCCAAACTTGCGGGTGCGACAGCCACTGCAACTCTCCTGAACGCCGCTTTGAAAGTGGCCTGACCCGATACTGAACTTGCACTTTGCTCCAATCGTCCAGACATCCGACACCAGCTTTTTGCGGCGTGCTGCATCGATTCCATCCTGTTTTTTGGTCCACTGCCGAACCTCCTCCAGAAAATCATCCATGTCCACGCGCTGCCGGTCCTCATCATCGCGGTCCTCAACCGCCTCCCATGACTTTACGAACTCATCGGTGCGTCCTGTGATCAGATGCAATAATGCATTAAGCTCGGGCACCAACGGGTGTTTTGTGGACGGATCAGCCAAAGCGCTTACTTCAGGCAGCATCTGTTGCAGTTCCTCGGCGCTGGCTGATTCGACTTTCCGGGTAAGCGGTTCAGAAACCGCAGCTGACATTGCGCGGACAAAGTCGCGAAATCGCCAGTTGTCTTGGTCAACAGACGAATCGTTCAACTTATCCCAGGCGTCTTTGACCGGTTCGAAATTACCGACGGACACCTGCACCCCCAAATTAGCCGCAAACAGTTGCTGCTGAAGGCGGGCTTTATCATTTTCCAACAGATCTTCAATTTCCAATGCAGCCGTGCTTTCCGCCAATGGCTGCCCAATTGTGCTAGCGGTGGCGGGACACTTCGCTAACAAAACCAGCGAAATCTGGCGCAAGCGACGCGACTTGAATTCCGTATGTGTAAACCGTTTGGCAATCGCTTCCAAACGCGCATCAGGCGTTGAATCAACTTTTTCGTTAGGCCGTTTCGAGTTTTCCAAACGCTCCATCATTATTTGCGCACACAGTTTTGCCCCGTCGTTTTTAAACAGATCCAGGAACTTCGGCATGCCGGCTTCCAACGACCGAGTGTACTCCGTTTTCAGGTGGTTTAACCGCGTCAGAGAATGGTCACTTTCGGAGAATTTGCGGAACCTGTCCCGGGCTTCAGAGGCCATGGAATTTTCAACCAACGCAACCAGCATCGAAACTTGGTAGGCTTGTGGCTTGGCAGCAAGCAATCTTTTTACCATCGCTTCATTGGCCGTCTTGGCAAGCAGCCGGACCGCGCTGGCCAGCGTGGCGTCTTCGGTGGATGAATAGTAGCTGAGCGACCCCTTGAGTTTTCTCAGCGTCCACTTCTTTGCAAAGGCCCCCGCATTTTCGGTGAACTTTGGTACTGACTGACATTCCAGCAACACGTCGAACACCTCTCCAATTTTTTTATCATCGACACCAGCCCCCGCATCGATGGCACTGCCAAGGACATCAACGCAGTCCCACACCATCTCTTCCGGCAGCCGCAGATCTTTGGTCACCAGACTGCTCGCTACCGGCCAGCGTGACTGGATCGCAATCGAATCGTCATTGACGAACGAAATCAGCTCTGACTGCCAGGGCAGCATCTCCGCCAACCGCGCCGGCTTGGCATCGCGATCCCCATCACTGCCCTTAGAGCGTTTACTTCTTTTTTGTTGGATCAATTCCCGAGCGGACAGCCAAGCCACGCGAAACGTGTTGGCGATTTGGGGGTACTTATGTGCCGCGTCCCGCGTCAGATACTTATCCAGTGATTTACGTTGGGCGGAAGTCATACTTGAGAACAAGTTTTGAAATACCGGCAGCAGTCCCAAGAGTGACTGATCTCCCAGTTCATTACCCAACCGATTTTGCAGTTCCTCCAGCGATTTGAGATGCGCGGCATTCTCGTCTGATTTGCGGTTTGCTTTGATGATTTTTGTTCTGGCGGAGTCCAGTTCCGCCTTGAGAAAACCGGTTACAAGTTTTTCAATATCACCCGAATAGTTCAACGAGGCAAAATCCTTGTGCCTCAACAATTGCAACAACAATTTTATCGAGTTGAAATCAACATTTTTGATAGCCTGTTCCACCAGCACTGTGCGTACCGAACTTCCGCCATTGCGCGAGATGTGATTTCGCCGGGATTTATCTTCGCCCCATTGGGCGATCTTGGCTATCGCAGCAATGACTTTGTCGGAATCTGCATGATCCAACGATGACAGAAGATCATCGGACCAGTCTTCCAGTTCATGGTCCTCGATGCCCAACGCGCTAAAGCGTTTTGCTTTCATCAGCTTATCCATTAACTCGGCCTTCGACTTGCCAAGTCGTTTTACGCAGATCGACTTGATTTGCCGGCCGGCATCGCTGACGGTTCGACCCACGTCCGTCAAATCTGCCATGTGCTCCACAAAGCGTGCCATTTGAGTTTGCTTTTCCTCGGGCAGTGCGTCGAACGCGTCGCGGTGCTTGCCCACCAGTTCATAAATATTGGCACGCCCCGACTTACAATAGGCTGCCAGCAATGATTCACCGAAAGTGGGTTTCCGTTTAGCCTCCAATTTCTTGACCAACTGCTTCCTCAAATCATCATTCAGTCTGTAATCCATCCGATACAGCACTTCCGCCCAGGCGGTGGGCTCGCTGCTGTTATTTTTTTGATAGATTGGATCAAAATGCTCTAGGTCGTCCACCAGCCCGGAGTTCTCCAGCCACTGAAGCAACGCATCGACATCCCCCTCCTTGAACGACTGGATAAATTCACCCAACTGATACTTGATATTGCTGCCCTGATTTGGCAGTGCGAACCGGTTGGACTCCCGGGCCGCGGAAAAGAATGTCTCGCGGCTGTTCATTAATGTCTTGACGACTGACGCATAATTGCTCACGGGGGTCAGTTTCCTGCTGTTTCGCATGGCTTTTTTCGGGTCAGCCAACAGGGCGAGGAGTTCTGCCTGTTGCTGTCGGTCACCGACCAGCCGTTCACGCAACTTCTCTAGGAAGGCATCAACCGCCACAGGACCTTGCGACTTCGCAACTGCGAGGGCATAGTTTGAAACTGCACCGACATCCTCCCCGCCATACCATGAACTGGTGTTACGTTTGCGGGCGGCATAGTCCAATACGAAATCCGCGACATCGAATTCCAATTTTCGTTCGGTCCAAATCTCTACCACGTTGGAAATCGCATTGGTCCATTTCACATTGTCTGGTCGCCTGCCGGCTTTGGCCAATTCAATTTGTGCGGTGGCCACTTTGCCAAAATCGGCACCGTCACATCGACACAGTTGATACAGGTGACGAATTCTCTCCGCGTTGTCTTTATCCTTTAAAGACTCAAGCTTCGTCGCGATCGCTTCAATCTGATCGTCGTGATTTTCTTCCGACAAACCGTAATGCCGCGCCAAAAACTCCACCGGCGTTCGTTTGACAACTTGGACCAAACCGCCAGATTGAAAGGGAGTAAACTGTGCGCCCAAGAGATTCGGCGCGGATTTAGATTTGCCTTTGGTCTTCGACGGGTAGACAACTTTCAAAGCAAGTTGCACCATCTCGGCATCGACCGGTTTTTCGCTGGCCTTGCGCGAGGCCAGCAGCGCGGTGAATCCGTCAGCAGCAACCCCTGGAAGTTCGGTCATCTTTTGTGCGATTCGGTCGTGAATCGAACGCTGTCGTTTGGCTAACTCTTTCAACCGTGCGATTTTTTTCCGGTCGGACCGTGACTTGCTCCTCGCCTCAATCTTTTCGAATGCCGCGGCTTCCCTTTGGTAAACATGAGGCGTTTGAAAGCTATAGTTATTTACCTCCAAATATCGTCGTGAAGCACTGGTGGCCAGAACCTGGGACATCCACGACATCTCCCCGAGAGGCTCAGGGGATGTTTCTACATAGCTGATGACGGCGGTCAGCATATTTAGCAACTGATCAGCCTGTGTTTTTCTTGCGCTGAGTGAACGCAATAGCGCTCCTATAAAAGTTGCCTTTTTTCGTTTGTCAATGTTGGAAAAATGTTTGACAAATGCGGCTCGCGCGGCAGCTTCATCGGCCATTTCCAGTCGCAACAGCCGCAAGCGTGTCGCGTCCTGTCTGGGATAGGTCTCGATCAGTTGTTCATAGATCCGTTTGGCAATTGCCTTGTCGCCAAGGATCTCCTGTGCCACGCCCCAGGTTCCCAATTTTCGCGCGGAGGTTGCATCGCCCGGATCGAGTTGTTCAAGCAATTCTTTGGTCAGGCTGACTTGGCCAACCTTCTCCTTGAACTGGTTAATTTGATAGTCGCTTTGCAGCATTCGCAATAAATCGAGTTCCCCCCGGGCCAATCCGCGAAACTCCTGCGCCAACAGTCGGCTGGCCGAGTCGTTTTTCCCCTGATCAGCCAGCCGAACGATCTTTTCGGCGGGTGTGGCGACTGCCACCGCTGGCCCACCAACGCCACCTGGCAGCGCGGGGTTGCTGGCGATACGCGCTTCCATCTTCTCCGCCGCTTCGTTCAAACCCAACGTTTCAAACACTTCCACCAGTGTAGTGCGTTGACGCTGGGACAATTTACTACGTCGCAATCGCAGCGCCGCAGACCTAGCAGATGCGAGCAGCGCGGAGTTCTTTTTGGCATTGATGTCCGCTACCGGCCCCTCGGTAACCAGTGCCACCAAATGGCCGTCGATTTTCCGCCGCGTGTTTGCGTCGATCGGGAGACTGCGCATGGTTTCGAAGATATTCGAGGCATCTTCCCGGCGGCTTTCGCTGGCCGCCAAACATCCCGCCAAGTACCACGCGTTGGAATCCGATTTTGAATTCGCCAGCAATTCCTCCACAATTAGACGGGACTTACCTGCCTCATCCTTTGCTTCTGCGTCAGTTTGCTCCTCATCGCTGACGACCAGTTTGATCTGCAGCAGTGCTTTCAACAGCGGATTTTTGGCGACCGGAATCGCCTCCTTGATCTGGGCAGGCGTCATTGGCTCCTGATTACCGCCGCTCCATGCAAAGAAATTTGGTCGATCATCAGATATCGACATATTCAATTGTGAATAGACTAATTGCGAGAACTCCGGAAGAGATGCTGGTGGAAACTGCGGCATCAAAACAGGCAGTTCATCGCCTTGCTGGCGACCGTACATGCGGGCAACCGGCATGGACGCCCCTTTCCGAGGTTTTTCACGCAGGATCTCGGCATCCAGAAACTCTATCAGCTTCCGAGATGAAGCCTCACGCCGCAACGAAGCCGCGACCTGACTGAAAATCCAGCCGGCATAGTTGGGATCATCGCTCAATTCAGGGTACCAGTCTGCAATCAACTGGTTCAGTTGCGTGCGATACTTCTGAATGCCTACCCCTTGGCCATCGTTTTCAACGGCGCTCATGCCATCGTTATTTGCGGTCTGACGAGCAATAATCATCACGACCATCGAGCTGGGTTTGCCAGTTTTTTTCAGGTTTTTAATTGCGGCCTCCAACCGCTGTTGGTTCTTGGCCTGGTCCGGATCCAGTCGCATGGCGGCGAAAAAAGCAAGCGTTGGCCAAGAGTCCTTGAATTGATTGTATCCCTTCAGGCAAAGCTCTTCGTCGGAAAATTGACCGTTGCCTGCGGCCATCATGGCGATCGCTAGGGCATTGGTGTTGTCCGGATTGCGCTCCAACAGAATCTCCGGCCGCTGTTGCAAAGTTTCGACGTCGATATCGCAAACCATTAATTCCACGTCAGCGACGCCCGCACGATTCAGTTCGCGTTTGAGTGTTTTTCGTTGTTTTTCGGTGGCGTCTGTGGTCAGGTCTCGCAGGTGCGCCAATGCGTATTGTCGGCAGTTGTCCAGCGAATTGGGGAGCGGTAATCCGGTCGAAACGCCTCCATAAAAACCGCCATTTCGCTGCCGATACGAATAGGCCATCCGGGAATCCAGACTGACAGCCATCATGAATTCCAGCGCACCGGCCGGCAGCAGGTTTCGCATTTGACCGTAGTAGCGTTGGTAGTAAGCCTGCGTTTGATTATTCGATTTCATGGACGCCAGTCGCGGCAGGTCTTCATTGGCGCTCACCAGGTCCAGAAACATTCGTTGAGCCTCGACGCCATCACCCAGCTCTTCATGTGCGACAGCCAGCAGGTACTTCAACCGGTAATCTTTCGGGTACCTAGCGACTTGCGGCAACATAAAATCACGCAACTGCTCCCAGTCTTCATTGTTGACGATCGAATTGGCAATCTTTTCGATATCTTCGGCCGAAGAGTTGTTCCCTCCGGCGATCTCCAGCAATCGCGTCAGCCCCTCGTTGGTTTCGCCATACTGAATGTAGATCCGAGCGATGTACTGTTGGGCGCGATTTGATTTATCCAGTTGACTGGCGCGTTCGAGCGTTTCAACGGCTTGCTCCCAGTCGCCTTCGGATTCCTCCATGCGGGCAATCTCCATCAACAATGGCAAATTGTCCTTTTGCAGGCGCGTCGCCTCCAACAACGCAATTCGGCGGCCCTCGTAATTGTCACCAACACGATGCGCCTGGGCGATCGCCAACAAAGGGGCGATCGATTTCGGATTGTTCTTCTTTCGCTCGGTCAAATTTTCGACCAGCTGCTCCAGCTCTCCTTGGGCTTCGGCAACCTCGGCCAGCCGTTCCGCCCACCGGAGTTTGTCCGATAATTTTTCGCTTTCCTCATATTGCCGCCAATAGATACGTTGCGCATCTTTGGCATCGCCATTGTTCAAATAACGCTGGGCCAGTTGAGCAAACAGATCAGATTCCGTGGGGAACTTGCGTGTGGCTTGTCGCAAGACATTGATCGATTCCTTGAACTTGCCGGTGCGATCGAGCAAATTCGATTCGCTGAACCATGGCAGCAAGCTGCCCGGAGAAAGCCGTTTCCATTGCTCAATCCATTTGAGTGCTGACGAATCGTCGCCAGCCCGAGTGTAAAGTTTTACCAGTTGCCGAACGTTGACACTTTTCCTTCCGCCGGGGAGGTCTACCAATGCCCGCGCGGCCGACGCCGCTTCAGGCCAGTCCTGACGACTGGTCGCAACACGTACTTTTTGCCTGGCCAACATCTGGACCGGTTCTTTATCCGCAGCAGCCATTGCCAATTCGAGTGCCTCGGCCAGCAGGGAATCCGCCTCTTGGGTTGCCAGTGACCGATCGAGTAATTCCACCAACAGGCAGGTCTCGGCGGCATTGCGATCCTGTTTTTCCCTCAGACGCTTCTGCGTTGACACGATTTGGCCAGCCTGGTCGATGATTTGCACCGCAGGATTCAGGCAGGATTCCACTTCAGTGGCCGTTTTCGACAAACGCACGCGCTCAGTCGCCCAAGGCACAGCTTGTTTGAACTTTTTCAGTGCAATCGCTTCGCTGCACAACTGGTCCAGATAGATCGTGTCCAGTTTCAGTTCATCAAATCTGGCTGTCAGCATATCCATGGCGGCCTGATGTTGCTTACGGGAGCTGGCAACCCGCGCGATTCGCACCAAACCGGCTCGATCGGAATCCACCGCCAGCGATTTCCAGATCGCGATAGCATTATCGGTTTGTTCGATGCGAAACAAAAATGCCGCTTGCGCCTCCCTAGCTGCTTCCGAATCGGGGAATGCCACCACGGACTTCTGGTACATTGCTTCAGCGGCCGCTTTGTCTCCAAACTTCTCCAGCAGACGCGCCGCTCGCAGGAAACTGTATTCGTTGCCGCCGGAAAGTTCAACGAATTTCTCAACAGCTGCTTTGGCCTTCGCTACCGCAGAATCCTTATGACAGAGTCCCGCCAGCCGCACCAGAAGTTCGGCATCACTGGCGTGCTGCGTTACCAGTGATTCCATTTGTTTCACGGCCTGTGCGGTTTGCCCTGCGCGTTCCAACAATGAAACAAAGGCCTCTCTATTTTCCCGGTCGCCGGGGGTCAGCTGGATGATCTTCTGGAAGGTTGCGATAGCGTCGATGGGCGCTCCCACCTCCATCTGAATTCTGGCCAACGCTTTGCGAATCGCCATCCGTTTGCTGTCGGCCTTTACCATCGTCTTCAGATGATCAACCAAACTGACCAAATCGTCCTCGCGGCGAAATAGCTGGTCGATCTGACCAAGGATCTCACGTTCCAGCCAAGTGTCGATCCCCACCTGCTCTAACGCTGCTCCGTAAACGTCCAGCGCCTGCTGTCGTTTTCCTGCGCGTTGGTGAATGTCGCCCTTTCGCAGTCGGCGAATGACTTTCTGAAACGGGTCCACGGTTGATGCAATTAGTTGATCCGCAAGTGCTTCGGCCTGTTCGTACAGGCCTTCGCTGATTTGCAGTTCGACCACATCTTCCATCAAACCGGTATCGGCAGGATTAGATTTCAGCAACTGCTGCCAAACCTTGACGGCGTCGTCGATTTGTCGGTTGCGCACCAGCAATTTACCACGCAGTTGCGCAATTTTTATCGCGTCGTCGGGGGCCGGGTCTGCAGCGGCGGCAGCGGCCAGATCAACTAAGGCGGTTTCAAAGTCCAACGTGCGGGATTCGACGACGGCTTTCTCATACAGGGTGGCCGCATTTCCCGGATCATTCTTGAGCGCCGCGCGGAATTGCTGTAGCGCCGCCACGTCATCGCCCTGACGGGCATGGAAAAACGCCAGCAACAGACGGTCGGCAGTGGTATTGGAAGACTTGGCCCGATCGTTCAGGAATGTCTTCAAATCTTCCAGCGACGATCCGTCCAGCCAAGTGTTGTAAAACCTGTCGTAAAGGTATCCGGGGCTGGGGCGGCGCAATAACGCTTGATGATATTTGAGTGCCTTTTTCTGGTCGGCGGTGACGGAGGCGGTTGGCTTTTCGGAAGATTTCTGGAAAGCACACGGGCTGGCCAGCAACGCCCCCGATGGCATTGTGGTCAACAGCAATATCAGCACTGGCAGCCAGCGATGCTTGGAAGGTTGATCTGGTCGAACAGAAAACGTTTGAGGAGAAAGGAATTCTTGAGACGGCATAAGCGACATTTCTTACATGAGAGAACAGAGATTCGGCCTGAACCGGAATGACCACCCTTACCGCGGTCAATCGTCCGATGCGGTACCAACATGTGTACCATTTTCTCGCCTGACTTTCACGAAGTTTTTGGTTTTTTAAAGATAATGGTGGCCTCTCGGATCTCTCTAAAAACGCGCCGGGAGATATCAGCAGCCAGATCGCATCACTCAGTGTGTGGTTCCCGTGGGTTTGTCACCGCTGCGTGAACCGAATGCGATTTCAACGGGGCGAAATACAACTTTGTCGCACATGAAGAATAATGCCAACAAAAAAAGCTCACCGAAATCGAATCGGCGAGCTTTGCTGTATTTAAATGGTGTGGAGGAATACGCCTACAAATTGTCGACGCACCCTCCAACCACCATTGACCACTTCGTACGACCTGCCGATTGTCAAGGAGGACCAGTTCCACAATCGGCAGGCGTGTTTCGTTTCCGACAAAGGCCGCTGATGTACACAGCCTTCGTCGCACCGGAAGGCTTAGCCGTTGAAGGAGTAGGCTGACAGCCCGTGTTCGCCAATGTCCAAGCCTTCCATTTCTTCTTCAGGGCTGACTCGCAGTCCCATGGTGAACTTGAGGATCAATCCAAGAATCAGGGCAAAGACAACCGTGAAAGCTCCGATCGAGGCGATACCGATCAACTGGATGAACAGCTGGTCTACACCTCGCATGGCTCCGAACAGTCCAACAGCCAATGTGCCCCAGATTCCACAAACTAGGTGAACGCTGATCGCACCAACGGGATCGTCAATTTTGACAACGGTATCGATGAAGATCACTGCGAAGTAAACCAGGACACCGGCAATCAGTCCGATGATGATCGCATCAAGGCCGCTCATTTGATCCGCACCAGCAGTGATACCGACCAGACCGGCAAGAATACCGTTTAGTGACATCGACAGATCAGGCTTGCCACCGTGCAGCGTCGAAATCAAGGCTGCGGCCAATCCACCAGCTGCTGCTGCCATCGATGTGGTAACCAAAACCAGTGAAACCAAGCCAGGATCGGCAGACAGAACTGAACCACCGTTGAATCCGAACCAGCCGAACCACAGCAGGAAGACACCGATTGCGGCGGCAGGCATGTTACTTGGAGCGATCGCTTTAGGACGACCGTTAACATATTTACCCGTTCGAGCCCCAAGCAATGCCGCCATCACCAACGCTCCCCAACCTCCTACGGAGTGGACAAGCGTTGATCCGGCAAAGTCATAGAAGCCCATTCCATCAAGAAATCCACCTCCCCACTTCCACGAACCGGTGATCGGGTAGCTCAAAGTGACGAAGAAGAGACAGAATACAAGGAAAGTTCCAAGCTTCACTCGCCCGGCAACTGCTCCAGATACAATCGTGCAGCAGGTTGCAGCAAACATTGCCTGGAAAAAGAAGTCAGTGTACTTGGTGTAGGCTTCATAATAACCGCTGGTTGACGTTCCGTTGTAAGCTTCAATTTGCTCTGGCGTTGCATCCTCAGCAAGCGTGGCAACTGAATTGCCATTGAGTAAAAAACCGAAGCCTTCACCAGCGACCTTGAAAGCATTGGGAACAATTTCCACACCTTCACCATCACCGAAGCCTGGATACATGATGTTGAAACCAATCACACCGTAAGTGATCAGTCCAAGACAGACGATCATGGTGTTTTTAAACAGAATATTGACCGTGTTCTTGGAACGGGTCAGACCGCTCTCAAGCGTGGCGAAGCCAAGGTGCATGATGAACACCAGCATTCCGGCGATCATGATCCACAGGTTGTTAACCAAAAATGCAGCATCATTTTCAATCGCGGTGACCGCATTGGTGGCAGCGGCAGCAGTTTCGGCAGGGGCCTCGTCCTGAGCCACACCGATCGTTGGCAGCAGCGCGAGGGCGGCAAATGATGCAAGGTATAGTAATGCGGTTTTCTTTTTCACTGTTTCCTCTTTGTAAGTATTCAATGGTGGACAATGTTTGGTCATCAACGAGCGTGATAGCACATTGCGTACCAATTCATGAGCACGAGCACCCCAAGTGTCCTACTTAGCCATTTTTCCCACGAAAAGTGGGCCAAACTAAATTTTTTCTTCATCGAAGCACTATCAGTATGCAACGCCGCCTTGTTTTTTTGCCCCCAAAACGGGCAATCAGCACTTCAGGCCCTTTAAAAGAATTTCAGAGCCGTTAGCGGTTCATAGCGGGCGCGCCTGCTGCAAGCACATCACTATCGCCGGATAACGGAACCCAAAACCCCGGTGGGCCTGCGGAGGAACGTCGCAAACTGCCCAAAAGGAGTGCAGAAGAAAACAGTCACCACCGCTTTCACGCAGCAATTTTAGCGCGATTTCCCTTATCTCAGTCATCTCAGTCATCTCAGTCATCCCAGTCATCTCAGCCATCTCAGCCATCTTGAGCCGGCCCTGCGCGATGAACTGCCCCACTAACCCCCCCACGAAAGAAAATTGAGATTTCCTCGCAACAAAAATTCCCGACTCGCGACTACCCCTCCAAACCGGCAGTTCTCGTTCGTTGGGTGTCGGAAAACCAGATCCGTTTTAAAAAAGGGCCGTTTCATGTTGCGTTTCATCAAATACACCGCCGGGGCAGTGGTTGCCGTTTTTGTGGGAGGGTTCCTGCTGTTCGGTTCCGACCTGACCAGCATCATCAAAACCTCCGCTAAATCGATTCGCGCATCGGCGCGAGAGAGCGTTCCTGTTGAGTTTGAACTTGATCGGGCGAAGGACCAGATCAACGACATCCTTCCCGACCTACGATCGCAGGTCCGTATGATCGCGGAAGAAGAGGTCTCCATCGCAAAGCTGGAAGAAGAAGTTACTCGTGATCAGCAGCGCATCGAAAAACTGAAAACCGCTTTGTTCACCCTTCGCAAAAAAGCTGAAACCAGTCAGGTATCGTGGCGGATCGGCGAGGCAAATTTTGACCGGGAACAGTTCACTCACCATCTTCAATCGCGATTCAAGCATCTGAAACAAGCCAAACTTTCTTTCGAAAGTAAACAGCGTTTGCTGGCCAAACGCAAGGAAGGCTTGGCCGCTGCGGTCGCCTTGTTGGAAGAGATGCGACTTCGCCAATCCGAACTGGAACTGAAAGTCGAATCATTGGCGGCACAGCAGCGTTTGATCAAGGCCAGCAGGATTGAAGCCGGGCAGTTGATCGACGACAGTCAACTGTCTCGCGCCGATCAACTGTTAGAGCAGATCGAAAACCGACTGGAAGTGGCGCAGCGCGTCATCTCTTGGGACGGTAACATGCCGGAGTTGCCGGCTGAAGAGGAAGTATCGACCACCGAAAGTGTACTGGCGGCGATTGATCAATATTTTGGCCCCGGTGAAAACACACTGGCCTCTGAGGTTCAATAACAGTCTAAAATATTGACGGTAAATTTGTTGGGCAACTGGCTGTGGCGCTACGATTTTTGAAAGTAACTACGTGTTTAACCTCGACCTTAAAAAAGTAGAAACAGCGCTCAAGGCCGGGAGGCTTGACGAAGCATTCGACATGCTGACCTCAACCCCCCGGCGGTCTCATGCCGACGGTCAGCGATTGGTCGATCGTCTTTTGATGGCGTTGTTGCAACGTGGCCACCAGCACTGTGATCAGGAACGTTTCGACGCCGCACGCGCCGACGCGGCACTGGCACAAAAATTGGGCGGGCGACAAATTGAAATCGTCGAATTGATCCAGCACATTGACCGGCTGGACCATTCGATGGTGATCCAGTCGATGCAGCGAAACCAACAAGAGATGCTGGAGCGACTGAAACAGTTGGTCGAGGCGGAGTATTTTGAGCAGGCCGCCGCGCTGATGACCAACCTTCCCCAATCGCAGCGCCAGTCGCCCGAATTGCAACAGTTGGCCAAAGTCGTTGGTGATTCGATCAGGGCAGAGATCCAGTGCGATCTGGCCGCAGGCAGACTGGATCGAGCCAGCGCAGGGTTGCTGATGCTCAAACAAGCCGCTATCGGGAGTAATGCAACACGCCAGCTGGAAACACAGCTCAAACGATTTCACAAAGTTATTGCCGTGGTTAGACAGGCCGACTATGCCCGGGCGCTTCGCCTGCTGAAACTGCAACAGCGCGTCTTTCCAGAGGCCGACTGGATCGCACAAGCACTGGCTGCGATGGAGAGCTGCGTCTGCGCGGTCGAGCAAATTTTTTCAGGGCCGTTGGGATTTGTCGATGGTGCAGTTGGACCGAAGACCTTGGACAACCTTCCCTTCCACGCAGACGATGCGGTGGCGACCGCAGATCTTCCACACTCCGATTTTCTGCATTCCGATCCCCGCAACCGGGCGGCATTGCTGCACGTCGATCAACTGGGCAGTCTGATGGTGCTGACAGAGTCACGAATCACCATTGGAACAACATCCTCAGTTCGTGAAGGGCGACGGCCCGACATTGCGCTGCAAACCGAGGGGGGCGCGGTGGTCTCTATCCTGCGGTCGGGCGAAGATTATCTGGCAACTTCGGAGCAGCCGTTTACGGTCAACGATCGATCCGCCCGCCAGCATTTGCTGGGGCACAGTGATACGATACAGATAGGCAAACGTGGACGGATGAAGTTTCTCCGATCGGTAACGGCCAGTGATTCGGCCGTTCTGAAAATCACAGGAAGCAAAATGAAACAACGGCAAATTCGCTCGGTCGTATTGATGGGCGACAGCCTGGTCTTTGGTCAGAACTCGGGTCACTTCCGGTTGTCGGGGCTGAAAAAAAGAGTCCTGATGCGCCCCGTGCCGCACGGCGCTGAGCACTCCGGTTTTCTCATTCATCAGCAGGGCAATACCGACAGAAAGACCTTACAGCCCGGGACGACAGCAAGTTTCGATGGCTGTCAGTTCTCACTGGAACAACCGGGCGCCCGTTATATTAACCTAGGGAGCATATCGTGATGTCCGGTTTCAGATACTCCAGCGGTGATCGCCCCCTCGAAGGGTACACCATTGACCATGCGCTTGGGCGCGGCGGTTTTGGCGAGGTCTATTTTGCCAGCAGCGACGCGGGACGCGAAGTCGCACTGAAGGTCATTCAGAACTACGAGGACATTGAACTTCGTGGGATCAGCCACTGCATGAACCTCAAATCACCGCACCTGGTGACCATCTTTGATGTGAAAAAAGACGACTCGGGTCGCCCATGGGTGGTGATGGAATACGTTGCCGGCCCTGCGCTCAAGGAGTTGCTGGACGAGGCTGCCTCCGAAATTACGACCGGACATCAACGCAGCAACGGGATCGGCGAAGAACAGGCGGTGTACTTCATGCGTGAACTGATCAAAGGCATGCGGTACCTTCACGATGCGGGCGTCGTTCACCGCGATCTGAAACCGCACAATATTTTCTTCGAAGATGGTGCGGTCAAAATCGGCGATTACAGTCTGAGCAAAGCCATCAGTACCAGCCAGCACAGCGGACACACAACCGCCGTGGGAAGTGTGCACTACATGGCACCCGAAATTGGCGAAGGGAACTACGGCAAGGCCGTGGACATTTACGCGTTGGGCGTGATCCTGTTTGAAATGCTGACGGGCAACCCGCCGTACGTGGGAGAGAGTATGGGGGAGGTGCTGATCAAACATCTGACTTCCACCCCCGATGTGACCGGACTGGCTCCTGTTTTGGGACAGGTCATCACCAAAGCGATGGCACGAAACCCCGAGCAGCGCTACCAGTCGGTTGACCAGATGCTGCACGCGTTGTGTCCGGAAGACCATTCCAGCTACCTGCCACTCCCGGCATCGTTGTCGCTGATTGGCCAACGTGCAGCGGCACGTCAACGCAAACCTCCGATTCAGACACCGCTTGGATCCAACACTGACACGTTTGTAAAATTCCCGAGCCTTGTCGATACACGCGAGAACAGTGACACTGGCGCAAACCGTCAGTCGCAACCGTTCGAACGCCCCGGGGTGATCCTGCCCGAATCAATGCCGACCTGGATCGGTGCGACTGGACTGTGGTGGGAGCCACCGCAACCAGAGCTTAGCCTAGCGGAGCCTGTTCGATGGTCGATTCGAGCGTTCACAGCCATCGGGGTCAGTTTATGTTTTGCTGCCCTGGCCACGGCACTTGATTCAATGTCGTGGAGTGGGTTTGCACTGCTGTGGGGCATGTTTTTAGCCACCGGGTTTATCGCCTGCTGGGCATTCCGGCAGGCGCTGCCAAGAAGCAATTCCCCAGCGTGGACGATTGGCAACCGGTTGATCGGGGCATTGATCGTATCCAGCTTGGGATCCATCGCCGTTTTCGTTCTTGAAGCGTTGGATTTCGGAGGGGCCGGAGAGGAACTTTGGTGGGCGTTAATCCTGACGGGGCTGGCAATCGACTGGCGTTGTTTCATTGCGGTTGATCGCTATCCGCGCGTGGGAGTTGTAAAAACACTGGTGGTGCTGATGATGTGCGCTGTTGCCATGATGATCATGGAAGTCAACCACGCGGAAACCATTCAAGCGTGTTTGCTGATGGTCGCCGCCAGCACTATTTCAATTCAGATTCTTGCCCCGTTCGGGAAAGTGGAAGGCGGCGAACCACTGTTTTCGTCCGGCAAGCAACAAACCAACCGAGCCAATTCAAGTGAAGTGGAAGCGCCAATCCCGGAAACGCGTTTTGAATCCGATTCGATTTTGTTACAGGAGAAAGTCTAATGTTTTTGTCTGCACCGGAGGCGCTGTTCGCGTTCATCACGATCGTGACCGTGGCCAAGATGATCTCTCAATATTTTACGCAGCGACATGAACTTGCGCTGAAGCACGCGCAGAAACAACATCCCTCACCCAAAGAAAAACTGGCTCCCGCCAGAGAGCCGCAACCACGTCGAAGCTTCGGTCGCTACCTCGGATTGATTTTCCTCCCAGCCGCGATCGTGTTGATGGTGTTTTTGATCATTGCAAGTGTAAAAATTGGCCAAAGCTTGGTTGAAAATGCCTCGAAATGGACGGCGTTGCCATTTTCACCCAGTGCCGAATTCACACCTACGGTCACCGCCGAGGCAATTCCCGCCGCAAATTTTGAGTCTCAGAGAGTGTCTCAGGAGGGGTTTCAAGCGTCATTGAACGAGTGGATACAGGCGGTGCCGTTTGAAGCAAACCAATACCCGGGAATTGAGGCATGTGCATTGCCGTTGGCCAAAAAAATAGTCAAAGAGATTGAAGAGGCAAATACCAGACAGGGCGGCGCAGAAAATCACGAACCTCTCTTCGTCGAAATTCTCAACGATAGTCCCAACCATAACCCAGATCCCAATTACGTCCAGGAGTTTAACTCAGCGTTCATGGCGGCCCTTAAAAAAATGAATCTGTCGTTCAGGCCAAACCTCTCTGCGACTGAAGATGATGGTCGCAAAGCTGAAGTATCCGTTAACATCAGCGCAGGAGCGGTTGTTTGCCAGTTGCTGCTGAAAAAGTATCAGGGAGGGGAAGAAAAGCTGGTTTTTACGGGAGATCGTCATCTGGCAACCATTGAAAAAAAGCAATGGTTGACTGATTTTGAGGCATTTGCAGCGGCCGATTCCGGCAGTGAGTATTTTGTTGGTACTTCCAAAAGCACTGCGGCACTGGGAAGCAAGGCTCATGAAATAGCGGTCCAGGACGCGGTCGATAAATTTCGATTGCCACCGGAACAAATTGAAGCATGCATCGTAGACCGGTTCACCCAGACAATTGAGCGCTCCTACGGAAAAGTCTATCGCGAGGCCATTCTGCTGCGAAATTTGCCGCTCGGGCAGACGGTCGCTGGCCCCGCCACTTTCTCCCTTGGCAAGCCAAGCTTCGAATTCTCAGTGGCGTTAATTGTGTGCTTGACAGTGGTGACCGGTTTTATTTCCAATGGCATTACCCAAGGGTACTACCAAACCGGAATCTCACGTTCGATCTGGACTACCTGCGGGATTGCGGTTTTCCTGATTGGACTAATTGTGTTTCTAAGTGTTGTTTCTTAACCTTGAATGAATCCTCCCCACGACTGTCTCAAGCTGACGCCCATCTGTTGAAACAGGTTTCTACAGGCGACCAAGACGGTTGGCGTGCACTGGTGAACCGGTTTCAGGCGCGTTTGACCGCATTTGCCCAAAAGAGTATCTCCGGTTCTGCCGGCATGACATCGGCCGACGATTTGGTTCAGGAAACGTTCGTTTCTTTCCTGAAATCGGCACAGACCTTTCGCGCTGACTGTAGCCTGGAGACGTTTCTGTTTCGCATTATGCGTTATCGGATCAACGATCATTTCCGCAAGGCCTCTGGGGTGATTGAAAGTCGCTGGAGCCCCTTTGATTCGGTGGAAAGCAGCGGCATCTCCGGCAACACCCGCACCGCCAGCAGCCATGCCCGCCGTGCCGAACAATTGCAACAGGACCAACAACGGTTGAGCGCTGCCATTTTCCGCCTGACCGGTGAGTTAAAAGAGTGCACGCGCTTTCGCGATCTGAAGATTGCCGAAGGCCTCTTTTTCGCGGGACTTAGAAACCGTGAACTGGCCGCCACAATGTCAGTGACCGAAAATGAGGTTGCCGTCGTGAAACACCGGTTGCTGGCGCGGCTGCGCGCGTTGCTGGGCGAGCCAGACAGTAAGCAGGGGGATGCGGAACTTGCCGCCGACTTTTCCAGCGAAGGCACCGATCGGTTACTGCCCGACCTTGAGCAGATATGGCTGGACCAACGGCCAAGCTGTCCCAAACGCACGACGCTGGGCAAGTATGCATTGGAAATTTTGCCTGAAGACTGGACCGATTTTGTCCACTTCCACGTTGAATTGCTGGGCTGCGGGTTTTGCCAGGCGAACCTGGTCGAATTGCAGTGCACTGAAGAGGAATCGTCGGATATCAATGAAGTGCTGTTTCAATCCACGATCGGTTTTTTACCCCCAAGCAGGTGAGCCGGTCAAAAGGTAGCGATTTGACACTCACAAGAGCAGGACAATCTTGTTTCATGTTTCAGACCCTCGTCCAACCGGGACACTTTCCGCAAGTTTGGCTATAAGAAAATCCCGCCAGCTCCAGCTGGCGAGATTTTTTGGTTTACAGGTTGCCCGTACCATCGGGCCGGGCTTGGCTTAGTGAATCGCCGCCTCGAATCCTCGTCCAAGGAAGAACAGCTCTTCATTGGAGATTAGCTGTTCACAAATACCGAACGTGGTAGCGGTGGAGTTTCCAGTCCCCAATGTGCTTCCGTTGGTCAGGCCGTCAAGTCCAAGTTGCAAGTCACCCGGGGCCGCTGAAAAGTCCTGGATATCCCCACCTGTCTGGAAAACATTGTTGGAAAGCCCAATACACATGTTTGCAAACCCGGTAGGCAGCCCGGCTCGAGCATCCTGCCCCAGTGCGAGGAGATCATCCTGGGCGATCGCGTCGCCCGCCGCGTCGATAGGAACTCCAGCTATATCAGTGATAAGTGTGTGCTCGTAGGGGCGGAAGTAGAACTCTTCGTTATTGATAAGCTCAATGTCCGCAGTGTCATGTGCCAGTGAGTAAAGGATAGGATTGTCAAGCAGTAAGGAAGGCAGAATAATGATATCCGCGTCACGCCCACGATCATTGTTTTCGAACGCATTGTTTACCAGGACCGCATTGATGGTCGCACTTTGATAGGTGTTCAGACCGATCGCCCGCTCAAAGTTATCCTGGAAGAAGTTGTTGCCAATGCGTGCTGAAACGATGCTTGAGTCAAAGGCGTTGATCTTCAGTGCGTCAAAGAAAAACAGGTTGGTTGAATCTTCATCGACCGTCACTGGTTGGTCATTAAACACATTGTCATTGTCAGCATCATTGTTGTAGCCGGCACCATTATTTAACAGACGGTTTTCACTGAAAGTCAAAAGCAAATTGGCGTCACCGGTTGTGGCGATATCAACCGCACTACCATTTAGTGCCCTATTCCCTTGACCAATCAGGCCGGGCAGAGCTCCAAATCCGACTTCTTCGTCACCACCGCTTCCGAATACCGTGCCTGCAAAATCCTGGATTAATACGTCTCTGATGGAGATACGCGTCAGGTTGTCTGCTAACGCATCGCTCGCATCTCCGTTTGCTCTGATGACAATTCCACGGTTTCCAAATTCGGTAAACCCATTTTCATTCGGAAGGTCGGCGATAAACGGAGCGCTGGAGACACGCTGGACAACCCGGGGACCGGCGGCCTGAATGGTTGACTCAAGGATGGTGAAATCAGTCAGTGTGTTCGCTTCGGTATTCAGGAAAATCCCATTGTCTGCCGTGATATTGACGTTCTGGATGAACACCTCGTTAAAGTTCGCTCCAATGTCATTGTTAAAGTTCATGCTGATGCCGATGTCGTTGTCAAGCAATTCCCCCGTTGGGAAGGTTGGTGTCAATGATTTATTGATGTCCGAGTTGGTCAGTGAGATATCGACAAAGGCATTACCCAGCGAACTGATCTCCAAACCGTTGGAAGCCAAGGTCGATCCCGGGATCGCAATATTCACATTGTCAATGACCGCGTTGACCACAGACGGAGCGACTCCTGCCGATCCGTTGGCTGCAATAAAGATTCCAGCCCCGTTGGCTTCGGCATTGTCGATAATGGCAAGGGGGGCCACTCCGGTGTTGAGGATTTGCGCGTTAAGTGTACCGCCAGCCTCGGCTAACAAACGGATGCCGTCGCCAGTGTTGTTGCTGATGGAGATCATGTCGATGACATCCAGATTAAGTGTCGCACCGTCTCCCGATGCCGTGCCCTGAATACCGCGGCCGCCGTTGTCCAATGACAATCCTGTCACCAGTACGTCCTGAACGATGCCGTCCTCGAACAGATCAAACTGAAGGTTTGCTCCTGCCCCCACGCCGTTGCCACTGATTGTTGTGACACCGCCATCGATACTGCCAATAAATGTTCGTTGGCCTGCGGTCATATTTGACCAGGTATCTGTTTTTACACCACCGCCAAGGTTACCGGTGACCGTCGAATTGACCACATTAAGGTTGCCGTCGCCGCGTTCGATCAAGATACCAAATTCGGCGTTGTCCATTGAAACGGCCGAGACGATATCTACATTGCCACCGGGAGTCAGATAATCCTCCAAAAACAAACCATGCCGACCATTGTTGCTGGTTGTATTGGAATTGAATGTGATTTGACTTCCACGGAATCTCTCCAAGTGCACGCCATCGAAACCGTTGTTGCTGAAATCGTTGGAAACAAACTCATAAACTGCGGTTGGATCGGATGACCCGTTGATAAATAGTCCATCAATCAGGTTGCTATTGAAGGTATTTCGACTAAATTCCCAATCGCCGGAAATATCAGAGAGGATAATGCCGTACTCATTGGCCCCACTGACAGTGGTCGAGCGGATCTCGCCACCATTGGCGTTAAGGCCGGTGATGCCGTTGGTTGCATCGGTGGCGTCTACCGTAATGCCGCCTACGAGGTTGTTATTCGCCATGCGAATCACGTCAAACTGTCCCGGATTGCTGATCGTCGCTGCTACGCCTCCCCCCGCATTCAAACGAAAACGTCGACCATCCTGAATGTCAAGAATGTGCTCCGACCCGTTACTAAGCAACAACTGGTCATCCTTGAGGATGATCCCCTGATCGTAATTATTGGTAGTACCATCTCCCGCATCCACGTAGATGACATCGCCCACAGCACTGGCAAACTGAGCCCGCTGGAGAGCCTCAAACGGATTTTCAGCGGTGCCGTCAGCCACACTCGCGTCCGAGGTGTTGTTTACGTGAATGACGTTGTAAGGAGCGCCAGTATCCGGATCGATCGCAAGTTCAACCGACTGATTAAATCGCACGATATGGTCGTTGCGAATGGTTTGCTCCAAATCCCGTCCCAACGCCGAGTATTCCGAGTTGGTGCCGCCGATCGCGCCAAAATTATATCCGACGCTGAAACCACCGGTGGTTTCGAAGCGATCGTCATGAGCGATCTCTGCCCCAAGTACCAAGCCACGTTTGGTTTGAAGCCCAAGTCGTACGCGACCACCGCCGAATGAATTGATCAGGTCAGAACGATAGCCATAACCTCCAAGTTCAAATGAACCGTTCATAAACGCCAGCTGTTTGGGTTTCAATCGGAGCGTTACGTCAAAACCCGTCAGGGCCGAATCGATACCGGGCTGGAGTAAAATGTTATTTCCCAAGAAAAAGTCTACACCGGTGATGTCTCCCGAAGTGTAGTTCTGGATTCCCACCGGAAAGTAACCATTGCCGACTAGGTCCCAGCGGCGCGACTTAATTGCCGCATTGACGCCCACCTGGGAAAAGTCGTGACCAAAGTTGCCCTGTTGGTCACCGTCGAAATCGTACCAGGCTCCCACAACGATGTCGGCTTTGGCGGCATCAATCGAAAACACACGCTCGATTCCAACGTTGGCAAAGAAACCGCCGTCATCCTCGATCGAGTGATGCAGGCGCGCTTCGGTCAACCAGCGACCATCAAGAAAATCCTCAAAGAGCCGTGTCTTGCCACCAACGGTCAAGTACGAACCGGTATAGCCCAGACCCTGATCCGCAAAATTGGACTCAACCCACAGCCGACCCGGCAAACCAACCTTCACGTCGGCGGCGACTCGGCGAAATGTATCTGGTTGGTAG
This sequence comes from uncultured Pirellulaceae bacterium, assembly GCA_937967505.1. Classification (GTDB taxonomy): domain Bacteria; phylum Planctomycetota; class Planctomycetia; order Pirellulales; family Pirellulaceae; genus Mariniblastus. The sequence goes on from CALCJM010000005.1 coordinate 22,046, forward strand.
GCTTGAGATCCAACGCGTCCGAATGGCCCGACTTGGGCGCTCGCTTGCGGAGTGTCGGTTCCAAATAGAGCGGCAAAGGCCGCTGCAAAGCAAACCAGGCTAAGTCTTTTTCTCATTGATGTCTCCCGAGACGAATCTCGACGCTATCAGGATTTGGGATTCCCCACGCGGCACTGCTACGCCGCCAGAGGTATTACACGTGGTAGAATCCATCGACACCGAATTACCGGAACCATTAGTATTTCCGGTATGATTGTGCTAATTGCTACATTTTAACCCCCTGAAGAAGAGCGCTGACAGCACAGAGTGCTGGCATTCCGGCTGGCAGTTTTCGGGCTTCGTTTACCTCACGCCCGCAGGTACTTTGGCAAAGCGCCCTTTGAGCTTCTTTAGGTCATCGACGCCACGCGTCCTGTCAGCGGGCACATCCGGAAGCCCCAAAATCCGCTCAATCGCAGTCCGATCAAGAAGCTTTTTCTGACGGTCAAGCACATTCAATGCTGCCACTGCCACCAGATAGCTCGATTGCGACTGATCGGCCAGTCGCAGCAACGTTTCGATCGCAAGTGCTTTCACATCAGCTGGCGTAGCCGAACAAATGCAAATCGCCTCGGCTGCTGTCACGCGCACAATATCTTCTTCATCCGAAAGCGACCGTTTTAGAGGCTCAAGGCCCAGATCCCCCATCCGCCCCGAACGCAGGCGGACCCCGATCGCGGCCCAGTACCTGACCGCCGCATTCTGATCATCGAACATGTTTATCACGGTTTGGTCTGAATCCACATCGCCCGCCATCAACGACGCAATTTGGGCGGCCTCGAAGGCTGCTCTGACATACTCCGCACCTTCATTGGTTTCGCGTTTACTGCTGAGCGCCAAAGAAATGGGTTCGGGCACAAATCCCCAATCGGGAAAACCGAGCGCTTGTTTCCGGTGTTGCTCACGAAAAACGGCCAGCCGCCGCCCGTGTGCGGGGTCCGAGACAAGGTTGCTCACTCCGTAAGGATCCCGTTGTAGGTCATATAGTTCCTCTGCCGCACGTGGCTGCCAGAATCTGGATTGCTGGGGCGTTGTTTCTCCCCGCCCGAACGCCTCCAGCCACTTGCTTGTCGCCGGCGTTTGCATCTGATAGGCCAGCGGCTGCCCTGCTGGCAGATGCGGCATGTAGTTCACCGTGTATTGGAACCGCTGGTCGCGCAACGAGTGACTCAAGTCCACCCACTCATCCATGCGTTCGCGAAAACCGTACAGTAATTTCTCTCCCGGTTGTTGGTAGGGTCCAAACCATGCCCGTCCCTGCATCGACGTTGGCGGTTCGATTCCACACAGGCTTAGAACCGTAGGTGCTAGGTCTACGAAGCTAACCAGCCGATTCGACACCTCGCCAGCATTGTATGCTGAGGCCAAAGGGCGGAATTTTTCCGGGATATGAACCAGCATTGCAACGCGATAGCCAGTATCCCCTGCGTACCGCTTGAAACGAGGCATTCCTGAGCCGTGGTCACCATAAAAGAACACGATCGTATTTTCTTTTTGTCCGGAACGTTCCAATTCATCCAACATCTTTTGAAACCAACCGTCCATTACGTTGATGTTGTCATAATACTGGCCAAGATCCTGGCGGATTTCGGGTAGGTCAGGCCAAAACGGAGGCAAAGACAGCGTATCCGGATCGGTGATGGCTGTGTGGGGGCGACTACGGATCTTGCTTTCGTGCGTGCGGAAGTAGTTGAACACGGCAAAAAATGGTTGCCCCATTTTGCGATGGCGATAATGAGCCTTCTTACCGGACAGATCCCAAACGCCGTCAGGTTTGGTCAGGTTGTAGTCTTCCTTGGTGTTGTTCGTGCAGTAGTATCCAGCCTGTCTTAAAAGCGCGGGAAACATCACCGTACCTGCCGGCATCGCGATTTCGGATCGCATATTTCCGGCCGCCATGCACGATGCATATCGGCCAGTAATGATGGTCGTGCGCGCCGGAGCGCAGACGGGATAGTTGGACCACGCAGTTTTATACCGCAGTGAGTTTTTCGCAAACGCATCCAGTGCGGGGGTCCTCGCATGCGGGTCACCATAGCATCCCAACTCCGGGCCGACATCTTCGGTCGTCAACCATAAAATGTTGGGACGCTCGGTTTCAGCTGCACAATCTCCCAACAGGCCGCCGCCGATCAAGCACAGCACACTCGCCACCAACGTCCAAAAACGCCGCATGTTGAATTCCCTCCAAAGTGAAACCCTTAAAGCCTTTTAGCTTTCCAATATTGCTCTATTCTATCATTCAACCAGTCGCAATGTGGATGCGTGGAAAAAACACCTGGCCAAAGAAAATGTCGCTGAAGGTCTGATTTAAGTGCCGCCCCCACTCACTCGGAACGCGCGACCAGTTCACACAACCCGGCTTCGGCGACTTGTTGTGGACAACTCCACACCAGAAAAAACATGGCCTCGCGACACCAGCGTCCGACGGGATGACCTGCCACAAAACCAGCTCCCTTGGCAGCGATCAATGCCGCTTGAGTGGACCGCAACACCAAACTGTTCGCGTCGGCACGTAGCTGCCCGGCAAGTTCGTGTTGTCCCCGCGCCACCTGAATCGTCAATTCCAACAGCAGCTCAAACTGTTGTCCAAGGGCCTCGGCAGTTGCTGCCAGAGCGCGGCGTTTGACTGATTCGGCATGGATAAAATCCACCGCAGACCTGACCAGCCCTAACGCCAATGCAGATGTCTGCACTCCTCCGGCGCGCGTGGCGAGCACTGATTCTTTGGGGCCCGCGATGATGTTGGCATCGGGCACCAACACCGATTCGCATTTTACGCCTCCGGTTTGGCTGGCGGACAACGCCATCAAATCAAAGCCCTGCTCAATCGTCACGCCGTCAGTATCGGTCGATAGCAGAAACAGCAGCTCCTCCCTGTCATCCCGGTCACCGCCGACCAATTCACCGCCCATCAACAGCCACCGCGCCTGCCGGGCACCTGTAACCCAGGGGGCAAAACCATCGACCAGCCACGAGTCTCCCTGACGCATAACCCGCACGGCCGGTTCGCCCACGTGACGCCTGCTGGTGGTCAGGTGGGAGATACCGACAGTGCCGGTTGCCGATCCGTCAAGCATACCGGGCAAGACGCGTCGTTTCAAATCTTCATTCGCACAGGAAGCCAGCCGTTTCAACGCTGCGACACGCTGCGTTACAATAAAGGTCGATGTGAGACAGGCCGAACCCAGTGCGACATAGCCTTGAGCGATCTGGTCTGGTGTCCAGCCCAAGCCACCATCGGCGGGGGAGGCAAACCAGCGGTAGACCTGGGCGTCGGCGATCACCGCCAATTGCTGTGAGGGCCAGTCGGTGGTCGTCCATGAGCGCTGTTGCTGGCTGATCGAGGTGATCCGCCGCGCAAGTTCGTTACACGAGGCGCTGGAAAATGTCAAAGCGTCAGGAGATCTATTCACAGGATGGTCACGCTCAGGAATCCGAATCGTCGGGAGTGCGTTGTTTGGTCATCTCAACTTCATTCCCCGCGCTGTTGTAACTAACGCTGTCAACAAAGTTCCTCATCAGCATCACGCCGCGACCACAGGGTTTGTCCACGTTTTCATCGGCCGTTGGATCGCACACGCAATCGGGATCAAAGCCAACTCCCTGGTCGGTGATCCGGGCGTAAAACCGGGTGTCGGAAAACCGCATGACAACATGGACGGGTTTGTCAGGATTGCTTTCGTTTCCGTGTTTAATCGCGTTGATCAGCGCTTCCTCGATTGCCATCCGAATCGCAAAACGATCGTCTTCGCACCAGTCAAATTTTTCCAACGCAGCCAGCAGTTGGCCGACAACCTCGGGGCACACGTCAGGTTTCGAAGCGATCTGGCGATCGAAAGTCCAGTTCCAGTCGGCGGCGGTCATGTGTCTCAAGGGCAAAAGTGGCGGGCAACGTTGTGGAAAAGATGTAAACGGTCAGTCTTTCAGCGACTCAAGTGCTTCGGCGTCGTCCGCACGGATCTGGAACACCTGGTCCAGATGGGTGTAACTGAACAGATCGCGCACCTCGGGACGAAGATTGGTCAGGCGAATTTCCCCCCCCCGCGCCCGCATGTGCTTTTCCAGCACGATCAGTTTGTTGATGGCAGCACTGGAAAAGAAACTGACGTTCTCAAAATTAACGACCATGTCTTCATTGGTGTCGTCCTCCAGTAACAACAGCAGTTCTTCGCCCAGCTTTTCGATCCGGGCCGGATCCATGACCTTGGGGTCTCTGAATTTTACAACGGCGACCTTTTCCACATTCTCAAAATCAAGGCACTCAAAATTTCCCATGGTTCGCCTGCGTTCCAAATCGCTGAATAGATTCTTCAATGCCAACGTCGGTTGGCATTGCCTTTTGTCAGACTGTTATTCTAGGTTGCCAAGCTGACGATTGGAAGCTTTCCACGACGGTTTTATGGTACGGGAAGTCAGTGTTTGTCAGAGTTTTCAACAATAAGAGCACCACTTCCGGGCGTTTCCGGGTTCCTCTACCTGGCAGGTCTGGTTCCCGGACAGCATCCAGTCGCCTTCCTTTCCAAGGAGCGTGTCGTTTCGGCTCCGCCTATCATCAAGCCCAGATAAGTTGTCACTGCGCGCACGCCAATAGCTGCTTGCAATTGATTGAGTCATCTTCAAAGCTCGCCGGCACCTCTTTCTTCTCAGACATTCGCCAAAGAAGCGATTGAGCAGCAAGCAGCGGTGGTGGTTGTGGCCCAATACAACCTTCGGGTAATCTCCCACTGAAATTACGGAAAAGCCAAAAAGAAAACGCATCGTAACAGTCAAACCGTCACGATGCGTTAGCCTACCCAAACTTCAGCCGCTGAGGGCTTTCGCCTACATTCCGGGGGCAAATGAGTTGCCGGTTCGCAGTATCCAGCGAGTACCAAAATCCGTGTTCGAACGGGAGAACTTACTGTTGCCGGTGGTTGTAATGGACTGGACGGCTTCCGGATTCACTTCCGCTTTTCCCCAGTCAGTGCTCAGATTCAGCATTGGAATCGCTGGAACGCCAGTCAGAACATCGCCGTCCACAAACACAACAACCGCTGAATCGTCTTCATCGGTGTGCAGCTTGATACCTGCGATCTGCTCCATCGGGATGGAGACTTCGCCAAATTTTGTGGTCAAAGTAATTTCAGAGATTTCGTCCAGTTCACCAGCCAGTGACTTTACGTCACTCAAGCGTACAAAGACGAGGTCTTCGCTGATAATTTGGGAAGGTTGTGTGGCGATCGCCGGGGCGTCGTACTTAAGCAGTACGCGTGCAAACCCATTCTCTTGGACAGGGATACGAACAGGCTGGCCTTTAATTTTGGCGATCAGTTCGTTATCCAGAATGACGATGGCGTCGCTACCGTCACGCGTAACATCAACATCAAGTTCAATCGGAGTTGTTGTTTTGCTGTCCTCGTACCGCAATTCGATAAATCCAATCTTGTTGCGGGCGGATTCGCTGACATCAGATTTTAGGCTACCAGAGTTTTTGAGTTTCGTCAGGTAATCATTATTCAGCGTCAGTGAGTAACGGTCTTGGGCAAATGTCGAAGAAGAAAGCACAAGGACGGCAATGATTGCCGACAGGAAAGTGGATTTTTGAAACATGGATGCTCCAGAAAATAGTTTGGGTGTGGGATAGGTAAACTTGGTAGATATTGGGTTGATGGCTTACTGAGGGAAGAACCAAAAGTCACTTCCTTCGGCCGGTGCACCGTTTTCCGGTATCGTCTGGTTGGGTTGTATTCCGGCACCTTGCCGGCTTTGGATGATCTCGCCAAAGCCACCGACAGGTTGCTCCCCGACAGGTACCGGTTCACCAAAAAAGGGACCGAAGTTCTGGCCCATCGGCATCATTTCTACCGGCTGCATGGCGGGATCAATTGGCTGCATCAGTTGGTCGATCGCTTGGTCGAAGACCTGTTGACCGCTGTAAGGATCGTAGGCCTGGTCCACCGGCTGGTTCAGGGGTTCGGGAACCAGATCAATGCGCTGTCCATTTTGGTCAAATGCATTTCCGCTTGGATAAGAGAAACTTTGTAATGGCGAATAAGCAGGGATGCCTATAGCAGGTGCCGGAATCGAAATTGGTTGCGGCGCTCCAAATGTTGGTATTTCCATCGGCAGTCCTTCATTTATTCCGAATGTCTGCGGAGTTGTCATCGAAGCGTCAGTTGGTACGGCAGCCATGTTTTGTTGCATCATGTCAGTGACAGATGGGTTCAGATTTGGGGAAACAGGTGAGGAGATAGGTTTTGTGATGCTGACGATGTCGGCAACTTTCAGATCCTCCAGCCCCCAGCGACTGTTGATCGTGATGTCTTTGAAAGAGATCTTTCCGGAAAGCTTGTCACCATTCTCCAGCATAACGTTGGCTCGGCTATCATCTTCAAAAGTGATTTGAGAGACTTCATCCAGATCGACATCAATCACACCAAGCCCTGATTTGATGGAAAACTCTTTCATGTCGGCAATACGGCCGGTCAGAGATTTGGTATTGGTCAGGCTGGTAACAAAAACAGCACTGTCGTTTTTGGAAGCCTTACGGGTAGGTCTGGAATTGCCGGGCTGGTACTGGACAACAATACTCGAAAAACCTGATTCGTAAATCTTCAGCTCAACCGGTTGGTAATCGATCTGTTCCATGGTGGAATCGTCGATTTTGATCGATACCATTCCGCTGCGACGATCGACATCATTAAACAGGACTGCCGAATCGTCCTTGAATCGAACCGGACGTTTCAGAATTACCGAAGCGACACGGTCTCGCATTCCCGGGGGAATCGCCATTTTGATAAATCCGGTTTGCTTCAGCGAGGCGACGTCAGCATCCTGCAATTCGATGACGGCCGATACACGATCCTGATCGGTGGCTGCATATGAGCCGGCAGCCGGCATGGCGGAACTGGCCAGCGCAAGCAAGCAAATCATTATTTTTTTCATGGTGACAAACCTTCCGGGAGGTAATGCGTATCAGCAGGATGAAGAATCAGGAAAGAAATTTGTTCCAGGTGGAACATGGTTTGTAAACGTCCAGAAACCGAAAATCACAGCGGTGACGTTTCAAATGTCCAAAACAGCCAGCCTCACCCAAATGGAAGCTGACTGCTTCAAACATACAATCGAACTCTAGTTGTTCGAAAATCGTGGCGCTGTCGATGTCCGAGGTGCGACCGATGGAGCTTTTGAGAAACGCCACTTACGCTTGCCTGCAGTCGTATCAGAGAAGAACTTCGCGTTCTTGGTGGTTGTGACAGACTCGATTTGCGTTGTATTGACATGCGCTGCCCCCCAGTCAGTTTTCAGTTTGATCTGGTCCAGAACGACTTTGCCTGTAATCAGGTCGCCATTTTTAAAAGCAATCACAGAAGCGTCGGAGGCGTCTGCGTGCAGTTTGATGCCGTCTATTTTTGAAAACGGGATCGCAACTTCGCCGAAGCTGGTTGTCACTTTCATATCCTGCATCTCAACGAGAGTACCGGACAGTTCGCGGTCTTGGGACAAGTTGACGTACAAAACCGTACCGCTGTCAGGACCGGTAACTTCTTGAGCGGTGGCAACGCCACCCATGAGAAACGGTGCGAACATCGCCGCGATAGCGACCTTTTTGAATAGTTTATTCATCGAAAAAATCTCCAAAATTCGATTGTATGGATGCGGTGCGAGGGCTCGCAGGCAAAAAAATTTCAGCCCCCAATATAGTTCGCAGCAGGTAAGCAGTAGCGTATTTTGCCTGAAAACCCCGGAGATTGGGGTTGTGAGATTGCCCAATTGGCATATTCGCTACAGCCCGAACAAGATTGGACCTGTGATCAGCGTGGCGACGCTCGCCAAGGCGTGGAAGCCAAACCGCCCACCCTCTGGCGACGGCAGCTGCCACGTAAGCGTCTCCATGCACTATTAGTGATACTGCGGTTGACGCTTATTGAGAGCCATGCTTTGGGCTATTGTTCGCGGCGACTGCTGCGAGCTGTTCGCTTGCGAGCCTTGACGGCGCGGCGCTCCTTGTTGCGGAACTGA
>CALCJM010000006.1 GCA_937967505.1 uncultured Pirellulaceae bacterium
ATCGACCTTGGGCGGGTTTTCTGTTGGCAAGGTGCGGATCAATTTGAACTCCATGATCCGTTTGTCCATATCGACCAGATCCACTTGCACTTCGATCATATCGCCAAGCCGGAATTGGTTGTCACTGCGGAAACCATTGAGGCACTTGGATGCTCGATCAAACTGATAACGATCCTGAGGCAATTTCGAAATCGGAATCAGACCCTCGGCAGGAATTTCAACTCCTTGGGCGAACAATCCAAACGCCTCGACTCCGGTGACAACCGCCACCAGTTTTTCACCAATGCGTTTTTCCATGAAACCCAGCAGTTTCAGTTTTTTCAACTCCCGTTCGGCGTCGGCCGCCCGTTTCTCTAGGTCGCTACAGTGTTTGCCCTGTGCCGTCAGGCGATCAAAATCTGCTTTGGGCCGTTTGCCATCGATTAGGTCACCCACCATGCGGTGAATGATCAGATCCGGGTAACGGCGAATCGGTGATGTGAAGTGGCAGTACGCTTTACTGGCCAGAGCAAAATGACCGGCTTCCTTGGGACTGTAGATCGCCTTCTGCATGGCGCGCAGAATGGAGAAGTGAATCGCATGGCTCTCCGGTCGTCCCTCGGAAGCTTCGACTACTTTCTTCAGTTCGAAACGATCCTGCAGGCTGCCACATTCAATTCCCAGTTGCCGGACGAATTTGGTCAGTTCTTTTAACCGGTCCTCGTCAGGCGTTTCGTGGATCCGTCGCAACAGGTACAACTTCTGATCGACCAGATACTGCGCCACCGCTTCGTTGGCGGCCAGCATAAATTCCTCGATCATCTGATGGCTTTCGGTATTTTCCGCCGTATGGGCCCCGGCGACTTTGCCATCATCGTTCAGGTCGATCACGACTTCTGGCAACACGAGATTGATCGCACCGTTCTCCATGCGTCGTTTCCGCAGTTTCATCGCCAATGTGTGCATGTTCCGCACCAGCGTAAAGACCTCCGGCGTTAGCGTTTGTTTCCACGGTCGGTCGTCTTCCAGGTATTCATCGATCTCTTCGTAGTTAAATCGATGATCCGACTTGATTGCCCCGCGATGCAGTTCCGTCGCGATCGGCATGCCCTGGTCGTCGAACTCAATCAACGCCGTCATGGAATACCGAACGCGGTCGGGCTGGAGGCTGGCCAGGTTGTTGGAGATGATCTCCGGCAGCATCGGGATCACGCGATCGGGCAGGTAAACGCTGGTCCCGCGCGCGAACGCTTCGTTGTCCAGATCGCTGCGATAGGGAACGAAGTGCGACACGTCGGCGATATGGACGCCCAGCTGCCAGTGGCCGTTTTCGATTTGCTCCAGCGAGATCGCATCATCGAAGTCGCGGGCCGTTTTGGGGTCGATCGTAATGACGGTTTTTTTGGTGAAATCGACCCGGTTTTCGGGGATGGTTTCGTCAAAAATTTCCGCTTGCCCGCGCGCATCCTCCAGCACATCTTCAGGAAAATCTTCCGGCAGTCCAAACTCGCGAATAATCATCAGCGTATCGACACCCGGTGTGCCGCGGTCGCCCAGTACTTCGACGATGACGCCTTCGCCGACGCTGCTGGCGGTAGGGAAGCTGACCATTTCGATTACGACTTTGTCACCGATCTTGCAACGTTTGGCTCCGGCGTCACCGACAAGGATATGCGATTCGAACGCACCGCGATCGACCACGACGTAACCCAGTTCACCCGTTTCATGGTAGGTGCCCACGAACTGGCGCGTTCGTCGTTGAACGACTTTGATAATGCGCCCCGACAGTCGATTGTTGGACGATGTTTTTTTGCCGCGCGAGAAGGTGTCGCGCGAGCGCGAGAACCGAATCAGAACGGTGTCCAGGTTTGCTGCGTCGAGTGTTTTTGTTTTGGGGATGAAGATATCCTCGGAGCGGTCTGTCGCGGTGGAGTCTTCCGGCGTGACGAATCCGAACCCGGCAGCCGTTTTTCGAAACACGCCAACCGTTTCGTTGGATTTGGGCTTCCGCAATTGACCGTCTTCGGTGGCGACCGAAATGCTTGGTCCGGATCGACCGGATTCACCGGTAGCGTTTCTGCCGTCACTGTTTTTTCGTGCGGGAGGGGAACGCCTAGGTTTGATTACCAAGTGTTTGGAGCCAAAAGCAAGTTTCCCGCTGCGGACCAGTTTTTTGATGGTCCGTCGCACTTCGATCAGTTCGCTGGAGAGAGCAAGTTTTTTGGCGATCGCACGTGGCTTGAGTGGCTGATAGTTGTCAGCCAGAACGAGTTCAAGAATAAGTTGTTTAATGTTTTTGTTTTCTGTCATAAAGAGAGTGTAGTGGCCTTTGGGGGGAAAACAAATTGTTTCAACCCCGCGATTGGCGAAGGAGGGAAAAAAACGGGTGCGGCAGAGCTGAAGTTGTGCTCTTCAGGCCCGAAATTCAGAAATAGGGCGGCAGAATGCAGCGCCGATGCAGGCGATCTTCTTTCGAATTGGCGATCTTAAGGAACGCGATCTCAAGGGACGCGGTCTTTTAAAATTGGTGGAGCAAGCAGTTTCGCCATGTTGGCTTACCCGTCGCCTTAATGCGCGGCCTGAGCCGCGGCACTTTTTTGAAGCGGTGCGGTATGCGTTACTTGTTGCCCTTGTAGATTTTTCGCCCGATGTTGGGAAAGTAGACAGTCCAATCACTACTTTTGTTGACATCTTCGTCAATCAAGGTGCGGACGCTGTGCAGTTTCGCATCAAGGTTGTCTAGGTAATGCAAGGCAATGGCCTCGATCGACATTGGAACTTTTGGGCTGCCAAATTCAAGGCTGCCGTGATGAGAGACAATCAGGTGACGCAAATGGTTCGCCAGTTCTTCAGGGAATTTTTCCCCTGTCTGCTTTTCGGTGTTCTCAATCGCTTCGTCAAGGATCGATACGCCCAGTACCAAATGCCCAAGTAGCTGGCCTTCGGTCGAGTACCCAAGATCGGGTGAGTAGGTTAATTCGCGGATTTTTCCAATGTCGTGAATGAAAGCACCCAACAGCAACAAATCCACGTCCAGTCCCGGGTACCGCGGACCTACCAGCGCCGCAATTTCCATTAGCGACAACACGTGCTCCAGCAGGCCGCCGTGGTACGCGTGATGGTTCTTGACTCCCGCCGGGGCGGTGCGAAACTTCGCCATCAGCGATTCGTCCAACAACATGCACTCGGCCAGATTCCGCAAGTGCTCGTTGGACATGCCGCGCAACATCGCACTCACGCGCGCGAGCATTTTTTCGATCGACGCCTGTCCCAAGGCAATGAAGTCGGCGTCGTCAATTTCCTCGGTCGATTTTTTGATCTCTCTGGCCAAGACTTGCATCTGGCCATTGTAGATTTGAGCGGTGCCCTGGACGCGGATATAATCTCCGTTGGCAAAAGCGTCGTGGTGGTCCTGATTGGCGTTCCACATCATGGAGGTGACCGATCCCGTCCGGTCGCTCAGCCGCGTTTGTAGGTAAAGATTGCCGTTGCGATTGGTGCGGAGTTGTTTTTCCGAGGCCATGAAGACCTCGTCGATGGTCTCTCCATCAGCTAATTCGTTGACAAACCGGCGAGGCATAAGGGGCTCTTGTTGGGATTGATGATTTTGCTGGAAAAATTGAATTCTATTCCGTTGTCGCAAAACTCACAATGACCGAACCTGTGATCCCCTTCTATGATCTACCGGCATCCAGACGTAGAATACACGGTTTCAGATTCCTCCATTTTTCCAGACAAAGCGATGGCGAAGAACGCAATCTCTCCCACCCGGCAAGAAGACTATCCCGAATGGTACCAACAAGTGGTCAAAGCGGCGGACCTGGCGGAAAACAGCCCGGTGCGTGGCTGCATGGTGATTAAGCCATGGGGGTATGGCATTTGGGAAAACATGCAGCGCGTACTGGACCGGATGTTTAAAGATACTGGCCATGAAAACGCCTATTTTCCCGTCTTCATCCCCAAGAGCTTTCTGGAAAAGGAAGCCGAACACGTGGATGGTTTTGCCAAAGAATGCGCTGTTGTCACCCATCACCGGCTTGAACCGGGGCCCGAGGGCGGGCTGGTGCCTGCCGGTGAACTGGAAGAACCGCTGATTGTGCGACCAACCAGCGAAACTATTATCGGCGATGCATTTTCCAGATGGATTCAGTCGTATCGCGACCTGCCATTGAAGATCAACCAGTGGGCCAACGTCGTGCGGTGGGAGATGCGCACCCGGCTGTTTTTACGGACCGCAGAATTCCTCTGGCAGGAAGGTCACACGGCGCATGCAACTAAAGAGGAAGCACTTGAAGAGACGCGCATGATGTTGGACGTGTACGCCGATTTTGCCCAAAACGTAATGGCGATGCCGGTCATTAAAGGTGAAAAAACTGCGGGCGAACGGTTTCCGGGTGCCGATGTGACTTACTCGATCGAGGCCATGATGCAGGATCGCAAGGCCCTACAGGCCGGTACATCTCACTTTCTGGGGCAGAACTTTTCAAAGGCTCAGGAGATCAAGTTTCAGGATTCCGAGGGCGGCGAGTCGTTTGCGTGGACCACTTCGTGGGGCGTTTCCACGCGTTTGATTGGTGCGCTGATCATGTCGCACAGCGACGATGATGGATTGGTACTGCCACCGCGTATGGCACCCAAGCAGGTCGTGATCTTGCCGATCTTCAAAACTGATGAAGAGAAAGCCAAGGTGATGGAGGCCTGCCACGCGCTCAACACCGAACTGAAAGGGTTGCAGTACCACGGTTTCCGTATTGAGTCCTTTGTCGACGATCGCGACATGCGGGGCGGTGAGAAAAAGTGGTACCACGTCAAACGTGGCGTGCCGATTCGTGTCGAAATCGGTCCGCGCGACCTTGAGAAGGGCAGCGTGTTCGTCGGGCGACGTGATCAACCAAAATCCTACGGCGTCAGCCAAACAGAATTTGTTTCTACATTGACCGAGACTCTGGATGCGATCCAGACCGGCCTGTTCGAACGCGCGCTGGCGATGCGAAACGAGCACACCCGCACGATCAAGTCGTGGGACAAGTTTCAGAAATTCTTCACGCCCAAAAACGCTCAGCAGCCCGAGATTCACGGTGGTTTTGCCGAGTGTTATTTTGTGGACTGTCCGGAGGTAGACGAAAAACTCAAACCACTGAAGGTCACACCGCGCTGCATTCCAATCGACCAAGATGGCGAGGAGGGCGTTTGTATTTTCACCGGACAGAAGACGAAAACCAAAGGGGTTTTCGGGAAATCGTATTAGATAGTCATGGGTGAAATTTCAACGCATCAACCGGTACTGCTGATCTGTGCACTGGTCAGTCGGTATCCTGATGCGCTTCGTTGGGGGATTGATCAGTTGTCCCGGACCCGGGGCCCTGTCGCGCTGGAAAGTCCCGTCTTCGATTTTACGGAGACCAGCTACTACAATGCGACGATGGGCGAGGACCTGAAAAAGCAGTTTGTGGCATTTGAAAATCTGGTGCAGCCCGATGAGATCGTCGATACCAAACGGGCAACCAATCGGCTGGAACTGGATTACAGCGCTGCGCATCAGCATCCGGAAGACCGCCCGTTGAATCTCGATCCGGGATACATCAGCACGGCCAAACTTGTACTGGCCACGACCAAAGATCGCGATCACCGGTTGTACATGGCCAAAGGGATTTATGCCGAAGTCACACTGTTCTACCGGAAGAAGCAGTGGTGCAGCAGTCGTTGGACCTATCCGGATTACCAGCGCGAGGACTTTCAGGAGTACTTTTCGAAATGCCGCACCTGGTTAAAAGAACGTATACGCGGCTAAAACGTGGCTACGCTCGCCAGAGCGTGGATTGTCTGCCCCATATTTATGGCGCAACCAATTCACATCCTTTGGGGTAAAAGTAGTCATCCAGTCTTCTAAAACCAGCCTGAGAAACCTTCGAGCGACGTACGCTCAGATACTTGAGGTTAGCTAGTTGTTTAATCGCTTCAAGACTAAAACGTGGCTACGCTCGCCAGAGCGTGGATTGTCTGCCCCATGTTTATGGCGCAACCAATTCACATCCCTTGGGGTAAAAGTAGTCATCCAGTCTTCTAAAGCCAGCCTGAGAAACCTTCGATCGACGCACGCTCAGATACTTGAGGTTAGCGAGTTGTTTCAACGCTTCAACCGATGCGTCTGTTGTTGCCGTCTTACCCAAGTGCAACCATGTGAGTTGCGGCAATTCGGTCAATTTCCTGACCCCTATATCGGTAAGTTGCGTGTTGTCCAGGTTAAGCCACGTCACGTTTTTCAGATTTATTAAATGATCAACCGCGTCATCAGCGGTCGATGTACTCCACAGGTTCAATGATTTCAGACTGGAGATTTTGGAAATCGATTGAATTCCATCTACAGTCAGGCCGGGTGATCCTGTTTCGCTTAGATCCAGTTTGTTCAATTTTTTCAGGGTGCTGATGGAAGCGGCTCCCGCGTCGGAGATCTTTGTGCCTCGTAAATTGAGCGTGGTCAGATCGGGGAGCCCGGACAACGTTTCTAGGGCGCCATCACCGATCGGCGTCTGAAAGAAATGGGCCTCGCGCAGTTTCGTTAATGTGCCCAGTTTTCGGACGCCGGTGTCGGTCACGGCCGTATTGTTCAGTCCGAGAACCTTCAGGTTTTTCATGTCTGCGACGGCGTCCATACCCGCGTCGGTGATCTGTGTTCCGGTGACTTTCAAAAAACTGATTTTTGGCAGTTCCGTCAGTGTCTCCAGTGCGGCGTCAGTGATTGGGTTGCCGGTCAAATCAATCGCACGCAGAGTCTTGAGTTGTTTTAGGTGCGACACGGCAACATCATCGAATTGGCTTTGCCCACAGCGTATCTGCTCCAATGCGGGAAAGGTGGCTAGGGAGGCCATGGCGGCCGCGTCAAGTTTCGCACGACCAAGTTCAAGGAACTTGAGTGTGGGGATATTTTTCAGATTTTTGAAATCTGTGGCCGTGGCGCTGCAACGTTGAATGTCCAAGCGTTCCAGCGTTTTGAAGTGGCCGAGCATTATAAAAATAGAGGCGTCGGTGGCGAGGCCATTGAGGGACAGGTGGTTGAGCGCTGGAAGGTCTGTTAGACGTGGCAAGACCTCCTTGAAACGACTGGTCTCGGAGAAGTCGATCTTGATGATGTCGCCGCTGGCGTTGGTTGTCGCATATCCACCGGCCGATTTGATGCCAGCGATGAGGTCATCCGTCGAAGACGCGATCGTTGCGGTTGTGTCTTTTGTCGGGACACCCACCGGTGCGGTGGCTATTGAGGCGGTGTGGTTGGTGGAAACCGACGCGTTTCTGATTGCCGGCGATGCCACGGCAGACGATTTGACCGGTGGTGCACCGGCGGGAGGTTCGGGAGGAATCGGGGCCATAGGCTTGGCTGGCGATTTCGCGTTGGTGTCACCGGCTGGATTCGGCAGTTTCATTTGCTCGATTGTTTGTTCCAGCTGCCGGATTTTTTTGTCCATCTCCTTCAGCTTCTTTTTCATGATCAGCGGTTCGTAGTCGGTTGTCTCGCAACCGCCAACACAGCAGACGCACACCGTTAACGAAACGCACCAGAAGATTTGGGAAGGTTTGAACATGGCTTGGTCACCAACAGGAGCAGACAGGTTTTGCCTCCGCGTATCGGAGGTCGTGACCCTAGTTATACAACGCCGTTGGTGGCTTGAAAACCAATTCAACCGCAGTAGGTGGCTACCGGAGACGCTCAGGGAACTGATGCGTTCCGTCGGGGCCGATGGGCAAGTCTTCCTCAAGATGGACATGCGAGGTGTTCAGGACACCGTAAAGATGTGGGAACAGGTCGTTATTGCGGGAGGCTTCCCATTTCAGATTATTCCCCAATTCAGATTCGTCAATCGACAACAGGACCAGATTGTCAACGCCCGCGAAATGTTTGGTAACCGTTTCGACAACCTGTTTGGCTGACGAGAAATGAATGTATCCGTCCTGAATGTCGATGGGGGCTCCGGAAAACTGGCCGGTGGATTTGGCCGACTGCCAGAGGTCTTTGTCAACGACTTTGTAGATGGTCTGCGGCATGGAAGCGTGTTGGCCTGTGGGTTGAGGTTTTCTGGTGTCCGGGGCAGCGGAGGAAAGAAAACAGGTTTGGCCAACGTGCGTCTGCCAAACCTGCGTTCGTTGTTTACGACCGGTTGAAAATAACGGTAGTCGATTACTTTTCGACAGTTTCCAGAGTCACCAGATCACCGTCAGCGGCCATTTTACGGATGTCCTCGGTGATTTTCATACTGCAATACTTGGGACCACACATGCTGCAGAAGTGAGCACTCTTGAAGGTGTCCTGGGGCAGCGTTTCGTCGTGGTAGGCCTTGGCCGTTTCCGGATCCAGCGACAATCGGAACTGCTCGTTCCAGTCGAATGCAAACCGGGCCTTGGAAAGTGCATCATCGCGTTCCTGTGCCCCTGCCCTGCCCCGAGAAACGTCTGCCGCATGAGCCGAGATCTTGTAGGCGATGACGCCCTGTTTGACGTCTTCATTATTGGGCAACCCCAGATGCTCTTTGGGGGTGACGTAGCACAGCATGGCCGCGCCGTGCCAGCCAGCCATCGCCGCACCAATGGCGCTGGTGATGTGGTCATATCCGGGTGCCACATCGGTAACCAGCGGGCCCAGCACGTAAAAAGGAGCCCCGTTACAGACTTCAATCTGGCGTTCGATGTTCATCTGGATTTCATGCATCGGGATATGGCCGGGGCCTTCGACCATGACCTGCGTCCCCTGGTCCTGGCCTCGTTGGGTCAGTTCTCCCAGAACGTCCAGTTCGGCAAATTGAGCTTCGTCGCTGGCGTCAGCGATGGACCCGGGACGCAATCCATCGCCAAGGCTCCACGTGACATCGTATTGCCGCATGATATCGCATAGGTCGTCGAAAGCTTCGTACAGGGGATTTTGTTTGCGATGGACCATCATCCATTTTGCAATCAGCGAACCGCCGCGTGAAACGATACCGGTGACGCGTTTTGTGGTCATGTGCAGATGTTCCAGCAGGACGCCAGCGTGAATCGTCATGTAATCGACGCCCTGTTTGGCCTGGTGTTCGACCATGTCCAGGAAATGCTGGGCACGCATGTCCTCAATGTTACCACCGAGTTCTTCCAGCATTTGATAAATGGGAACCGTACCGATCGGCACTGGAGACGCGTCGATAATCTGGCGGCGGATATTGTCGATGTCTTTTCCGGTCGAAAGATCCATGACGGTATCGGCACCGTGGTGAACCGAGGTATGCAGTTTTTCCAGTTCGCCCTGCACGTCGCTGGTCACGGCGCTGTTACCAATGTTGGCGTTAATCTTGCATTTGGAAGCGATCCCGATGGCCATCGGTTCCAGTTTGCCAGCCAGGTGGACGACGTTGGCGGGGATCACCATGCGCCCGGCAGCGACCTCGTCGCGGATCAGCTCGGGGGTAAGCTGCTCTCTTTTCGCCACGAACTCCATTTCAGGAGTGATTTCGCCAGCACGTGCTTTCAGGATTTGAGTCGTCATTAAAATATAGCCTCGGTATTGTTATATGTATCCGCCGTTGATCACGGATGCGGATCAGTTTTGAGAGTACGACCGGCATTCTATTCGTTGAAAAATAGAAGGGAAACTGGCTCCCGATCCGCCGATCGTTCATCGCAACGACCACCCACGGGATGTTTTTGGGGAACCAAGCCTGCCTTGGTCGGTTAAATGCTTGGTTTTGCGGGGGTTGGAGCGCTGTCAACAACTACCAAGTTTCGACAGCGCAAACCACCCAACGTCGTCGATGACAACGTTAAGCACGGATTTTACATAATTAACGAGAATTCGGAATCACCTCATTGGTAATTCGAAGTGTGAATTTTTGGCCATGATCTGGAGTAAGTTCGGCGAGATTTCCGGCCTCTTAAGCATACTGGTGTGGTCATTGCCCATTTTTGTCTGAAGTGTTTGTTTGAAATCAGGTTTGATTGTGAGTGGAACAAAAAATATTTTCCGAGACGTTCTTTTGCCTGTTTTGGCGATAGCGACACTTTTTTCTGTGACGGGGGTGACCGCAAAAACTGCCCAAGCCCAGTTTGCGTTGGCCAAACGACTGGAAATCGGCGACAAGGCTCCCGAGCTTGATGTGTCGGATTGGGTTACCGATGGCGACGGGAGTTTTCCCAAGGTAACCCGGTTTGAAGAAGGACAAGTTTACGTCGTTGAATTTTGGGCCACGTGGTGCCAACCCTGTATCATGATGATGCCCGAGATGGCGAGACTACAGAGCAAATACGGTGACAAGGTACGGTTCCTGAGCATCACCGAAGAGACTCCCGACGAGGTGCTGATGCTGAAGGAACGCGATTATCCGGGTCAGCCCGGGACGCCTTTCAAAAAGTACATGAATCAGTACTGCGTGGGAGCGGATCCCGACGGATCGACCCATACTTCCTTTTTGGGGCTGGGGTCGTCCGGAATTCCTCATGCCTTCATTGTCGGTCCAACCGGCGAGATCGAATGGGCAGATCATCCCGGCGCGATCGAGCCGGTGTTGGGCCAGATTGTGGACGGTTCATGGGACCGCGAAAAGTACTACGCCGATCAGAAAGCCATTGCTTCGCTTAATCAACGTATTGGCAAAGCGCTGCAAACCAACGACTACGCAGCCGCGTTTGATCTGGCCGGAGAATTGGTTCCGCACTACGCCGAAGAAGACCAGTTGGCGTTGCGTTTCAAACGCGCGTTGTTGGCAATGCGACTGCCTGCAAAAGAAGGCAGTGCCTACATCAAGGAGACGCTCGGGTTGTTTGCCAAAGAGGAGGGCGCGGTGGCGGCGTTGGTTTGGAAAGTTGTTGAACTGAAAAATAATCGTGTCGAAATTGCCGATGAAATCCTGCAGGAGGCGCAGGCGGTGATTGATGCTGAAGTGAAAACAATGCCGGACGACACCGACGAACAGAGAATGACCAAAGGTGCCACGATCGACACTCAGGCTCATTTGCTGTTCGTTACCCGGCAACTGGATGAAGCCATCGCGGCTCAGGAGCAAGCCGCCCAGCTGCTCGATGAGAAAGAGATCACTGATTTTCTGAAGTTCCTGAAAACCCGCAAAGCAGCGCTGGTGAACAAGCAGGAAGAAGAAAAAGCGGGATCGTAGTGGGCGCACTCGATCGCTGGAATCACACTAGGGCGGTCCACCAACCGGGCCGCAGTCAATCCCGATCAGGACTGACAGCAGGATCGTCCTGTCAAGGTTACTTTTTCTACCAGAGCTTCTTTTCCAAGCTGCGGACACTGCCCGGAGCATAGTTTCCGCTTCCGGTGTTCAGCCCGTCAGGCAAATCGGCCGAACCGTTTCTGGGGGGCGCAGCGGTGCCGATCGAAAGTGATGGAGCTTTGGCAACGCGCGCCGCCGATGCTGACGGTTTCTCTGGCGTCGGTGCCGGTTCGGCAGCGCGATCGAAGAACTGATTTCGTGTTACCTGCAACTGAGGCGAAACCTGAGTCCGGATTTGCGCGGGAAACGCTGAAGGGCTGGCCGCCATCGTAACTGGTGGCTGTTGCGGCAACGGAAACTGGTGTGGAGCAACTTTGGGGTTCTGAAAACCACCCGCCAAGGGGGCGCGATTGACTTCCGGTAAGGGTTGATTCAGACGCGCCTGTTTCGCTGCTTCTAACGCATCAAGAGAAGCTTGTGATAACTGGCGAGGCAATTGCATATCCTGAACCGGTTCGTGCGCCGATGCGCGGAGCGTCGGTGGTGGTGTGACGGACGATGGCTCTGCACCGCCGACAAAATCGTTGCTGACGATGTCCTCGGAGGGACTTGCCGATTTGCGTTTGCCAGACAGCATGTTGCCCCGAGGCAGTTCGCCGGCGGAGGTATTGCTGCGACCCAATCCTGTGTTGATTTCTTTGGTGGCGACCAGCCCGGGCGTAGGTGGTGCGATAGCGCGCAAGATGTTGGTGGGAGCTGTCGGATCGGGGATCGACACCGTTTGCTGGCGTTCGCCAAGATCCGCCGCGTTGCCAAATCCACGATGTAGCGGTTGCTCGGGTTCCTTGGCGACCGGTTTTTGCGGTGCCAAACCGGCAATCTCAAATGCGGAACGGTGGGGCAACTTGAATTGGTCCGAGGTTCCCGACCCGCGCGAACGCAGCTCCATTAACTGGCTGCGCAGGCCCGCAATGGTCGCGTCCGGATTATCCGAGCTGACCTTGTCGGCGGTTGGGGACTGGCGGGCGACCTGGGCGTCTTGAGCTGGTGGAAAGTCGAAGTCGCGTTTTGCGTCGGGATTGGTCGCCACGAACTGACCGCTGTCCACGCCGTTGCTGGTGGTCAGTTTGCCATACCGGTCGTACAGGCGCGGGTTCACTTTTGCCAATTCCTCAATGCCCCCGTCGGGACGGTTGGAGCTGCCGGGACGCGTGTCGGGTTTGTAGTTTCCCCAGAGATTGCCGGCAGCAGTCTGGTTCACGGCGGGTTTGGCCGCGTTGACCGTGCCGGCCGCGCCAGCCGGTTTGGTGTTGATACGTGAAAACAGATTGCCGCTGCTGGGTGGGGTGGTGCTGGCGACGGCAGTATTAAATTTATCTTGGGCGGTCTCGATATTCTCCCGACTGGCCTCGGCAGCTTTGCGAGCCACTTCCAGTTTTGATTTAATGTCCGACGGCATGCGGCTGGCGGCGATCTGTTGATCGGCCGAAGAAGTGTCGAACGTTTTCGGCGGGGCCGGTGGTGGGGTGCTGGATCGTGCGGCGATTGCATCGGCAGCCGGCGTCGTGGCAGTGCGAACCAGATTGCCGAAATTTGGCCGCGGAATACTGGAAAGCCCGGGAAGCTTGGGGATCGGCAGTTTACCCGCCAGCGGCAGCGCAGGGGGAGCCGAAAGTTTGCCGGAAAGCATTTTGGGTACGGGTAATGAAGGGAGTTTGCCAGCGAATGGATTGGAGGGGAAATAAGTGCGCTGACAGCCAGCCATACCAATTCCACAGGCGATTGCGAGGGCGAGAGAGGCCAGTTTTGAGGTGTGTTGAGATCGCATTTGATTCACGCCTTGGTGACATTCAAAAATGGGTGTTCCGGTGACCGCAAATGGGCAGTAGAACACGCTGTAGATCTGTCATCGGAAAACAGGGCGCGGAAACTTGTTCCGAATCTGGCAAAGATACTAATGGTGGCGAAAATCAAACCTGAACCGATTGCTCAGGATGCTAGCGTCATTGGTCCGCATTTCGAAAAACGTAGCTACCGTCGCCAGACGGTGGGGTGTTGGGGGGAGAGCGCTGGCGTTGGTGGAGCTTGTTTGCTGGTTTCCACGCTCTGGCGAGCGTAGCCACGTTGATTTCGAAAAACGTAGCTACCGTCGCCAGACGGTGGAGCGTTGGGGGAGAGCGCTGGTGTTGGTGGAGCTTGTTTGTTGGTTTCCACGCTCTGGCGAGCGTAGCCACGTTGTGGAACGGTCTTGCTTGCCTGAAAACAAAAAAAGGATCGCCACAGCGATCCTTTTTACGTTTCAATTTTCCCGACTGCGTCTATTTGGCGGCAGCGAATCGTTTGCCAACGGCATCCCAGTCAATCACGTTGAAGAAGGCAGCAACGTAGTCAGGGCGTCGGTTTTGGTAATTCAGGTAGTAGGCGTGCTCCCAAACATCTAGGCCGAGAATCGGCGTGCGCCCTTCCATCAGTGGGTTGTCCTGGTTGGCAGTGCTTTCTACCACCAGTTTTCCACCATCGACGCTCAACCACGCCCAACCACTGCCAAACCGTGTCCCGGCGGCAGCCGAGAATTTTTCTTTGAAGGCATCGAAGCTGCCAAATTCAGCGTCGATTGCAGCAGCCAAGTCGCCGCTGGGGGCACCGCCGCCGCTGCCACTGAGAATCGACCAGAACAGCGAGTGGTTGGCGTGGCCACCACCGTTGTTACGGACGGCTGTGCGCTTGTCCTCGGGGACGGCCGACAGATCTGAAATCAGATCCTCAACCGATTTGTTCAGAAGGTCTGATCCTTCCAAGGCGGCGTTCGTCTTGGTGACGTAACCATTGTGATGCTTGGAGTGGTGAATCTCCATTGTGCGGGCATCGATATGCGGTTCCAACGCGTCGTATGCGTAACCGAGTTCAGGCAGGCTGTAAGCCATTTTTGATTTCCTTGTTGATTGTGTGAGAGGATTGGCGAGCGAAATCTTTCGCTCGATGTTCTTCCTGCACACGATATCAAAAATTGGCGTTTTGGCAATCACGTGACCTGCCGATCGGCAGCGACCGGCGTCCTTGCGCGTTAGCGTACGTTTTCGGTGGCCAGATCGACTGAAATCCGGGACGCTTTGTCGCTGATCATTAGGTAGCGTCGCAATTCGCCCAACAGATACGGAGCGATATCGGTGTGGTTGGTCGAGAACCATTTCCGCATTCGACCGGCGTAAATCGTGACCCGAATGAAGTTCAGTTTCTTGGTGCGGTTGGAATCGGCGATGGCCGCCTCCGCTTCCTTGAACTCGATATTCATCGTGAATACCCCTTTGCGGGAGTAGTCCGCCGGATCTTCGGACTCGATCTCCATCGACAGGAATTCGGGCTCCACGCGCTGTAGGATGGCATCTTTTTCGATGATGAATCCACGTAGTTTCTCCACCAGCACCTGGATCGGCGTCTCCGTCTGGAACTCCTCACAGATCAGAGAGGTGTTTTCGCGCCGCTGCGTTTTCCACTGGACACCGGATGCGGAAAGTTCCGTTTCCAGTTCCTCTGCCCGGATCGAACCTGTTCCATCGCCTGCGACCACGCGGTTGCGACCGGTCTCTTTGGCCTTCAGCAGTGCCGTATCAGCCCGGACGAAGAAGTCCATCGATGTGTCGCCCTCCCGCAGTTCCGAAACGCCAAAGCTGGCGGAAATTGATTTCCCTTCCAGCATGGGTTGCGGTGTCTTGTAGAGCGCCATGCGAATCTCTTCGGCGCGTTGAACCGCAGACGCCGTATCGCAATCCGCACAGAGAATGACGAATTCCTCACCGCCATATCGCGCGACCAGATCCTGCGACCGAACATAGCGTTTTAACATTTCAGCGAATGATACCAACGCCTGGTCACCGACGGCATGCCCGAATTTATCATTGATAGATTTAAAATAGTCGATGTCGCAGATGATGATACTGCAGTTGAAATTGTCGGACTGC
Organism: uncultured Pirellulaceae bacterium; assembly: GCA_937967505.1. Classification (GTDB taxonomy): domain Bacteria; phylum Planctomycetota; class Planctomycetia; order Pirellulales; family Pirellulaceae; genus Mariniblastus. The sequence continues at coordinate 15,128 of CALCJM010000006.1, forward strand.
TGGAAGGCCAGCACATATTCCTGTTGGACGCGCTCGAATTCAGCACGGTTGGCGACTTGGGTCAGCGGGTCCAGCACAGAGAACTCGTACAGATCCTTCAATTGTCGCTGTAGGTTGACCTGTGCCGATCGATCGTGGAACATCACCACCGCTCCGTTGACGTAGCGGTTTTTGTCGATCACCGGAATCGCCGTCAGTTCCACTTTCAGACCATTCTGATTGGTTTTGTTGGAGATTTTGTATTCGCCGGTAATAATCGACAGCGTTCTCAAGGACTCGGCAACCGGGCACGCATCCAGTTGCAATCCGTTACCATCGGTGTCACACAGGTTGATCGTCTGCGGCAGTAACGGGCGGTCAAGCACGACGCCCGGAATAATGCCGGTCATTTTTTCTGCGCCGCGACTCCACATTTTCACGCGCTGTTGATGATCCACGAAGATCACCCCATCAGACAAATGTTCCAGCATGCAAGTGTAAAACAGGTCGAACTGAAACTGATGGCCCGATACCGGACGTTTCGCGACCTGCTCGCCCTCGGTCGGTGCCGGTAAATCCACCGAGGGGATATCGGAACGCAGAGTCCCCGGCTGAATCAATGTCGGCTGGTCAGTGAACTGCACATCCTTCGGCGTCACCAAGGGTTGAGGAGTGCTTTCGATCGGCTGTCGCAAATCAGCCCGGTTGTCGGTCAAAACAACCGCTGGCGTGACCGTGTTCTGCGCGCTGCGATTCTCACGCGCTGTCTGTTCGGCTTTTTCTCGCGCCTGTTTGACACGTTCGGCCTGCTGCATTGCCGCAATCTTCTCGTTTTCGGCTTGCTGCTCGATCTCCTGTAATTCTTCGGTGCGACGAAGTTGAAGATGCTCCACCTTGGCCTTTTCGGCTGCGATGCGTTCCTGCTCAAACCGCTCGCGTTCGGCGCGTTCGGTCTGTGAATTCTCCTGCTCCTGGCGCTGTCGCTCGCGGAATTGCTGCTCCAGACGTTCGGCCTCGAGGATTCTTGGGTCAACCGGTTGTCCCGCCTGGGCAAACCCCTCAGCGGTGGGTTGCGGGAGGCTGGTTGCTGCGGAGAGGCTGGTTTCCGCACGCAGTTGATCCATTTCCCGGATCTGATCTTCTGGTGGTGACTGGTGCATTTCAAATCCGGCAGAACTACCCGGTTGTTGAGGCTGCGGGATGATGGTTGGCAGGGGCAGCCCCGACGCAGTTAACATTTCCAGTGGTGCTTGAGGTTGCTCCGGAATGCTTTCGCGCCGATTGACACTGATGTTGCTCGGGGCAACCGGAGCGGCTGCCGTCGGCTGTTGAGGAATTTCGACTCCCAGATCCACTGCCCCATCGGACGCGTGAAAACCGATGGACGATTGCGGAGACATCGTTGGCGTTACGTGTGGCGGATTGTTCTGTTGTAATGCCTCGATACTGGAAACTGGAGAAGGGGCTTCATTGGCTGTGACAGGGGGAACCGCCGCATCCGCGTGCCCCGTGCCTGTGTGGATTGATTGAGATACTGATTCGGTCGGGGGCGGACCGGCATCCTCAACCTCGGGTGATTCGGCGCGTACCAAATTTTCGCGTCGCAGCCGGTCGGCCAGTCGCTCTTCGGGCGACGGTTCCCGTGGATCAAAATCCTGGCTGAAGACGGGGCCCGGGGCCTCTTCGAGTCGCGCTGCTTCCAGGTCAAAACTGTGAGCCGAAAATGAGGGGGCTGCGGTTGATGGCGGGACCTGTGGAAGGACAGGCGGCGCGGCATCGTATGGGATTTCCTCATGCGTGTCGGGCGTATCGGGCAATTCGGAAAGATCAGACTGTTCTGCGTTGAGGGTTGATTCGCTGGCCAACCGCGCACCCCAATTTCCCATGCCCGCAGCGGCCAACCCGGCCGTCAAGCCGGCAGAACCAGTGGGCCTTCGTTCTGTCGGCGGGATGTCCAGCGGAGGAACATAAGGTGCTGAAGGAAAGTCTTCGTGATCGTTGTCGTCTTTATGAAGGCCACCCAGATTTTGTGCATGAGGGCTGTCGCTGTGGTAGGTGTGGCTTAATTCCGGATCAAAACCGGGTTCTGGGTGACTCTCAAAACCTGATTGGGTAAGGGAATCATGGGCGTCAGGCGCTGGCGATTGGGCGGCGTAGACTTGTGGTTGGGATGAATCTGTCGTTTCCGGTGAAGCCTCCAGATGTGCCTGTTCAGCCGCCTGTTTTGCCGCACGTTCCTCGGCAGCAGCTTGTTCGAAAAACGCATCCATCTTGTTACCGCGCGGTGCCGTAGTCTCTGCGGCAGGTGCTTGGTGAAGTTCTTCGTCATGCTGGGGAGCGATTTCTGATGCACCCAGCAACGCATCTTTTTGGTTTTGGACGTTGGACAAATATTGTTGTTGGCCTACCTGCCTTGCGATCGGAATCGGTCCGTCACCAGTGTGAGAACTGCCTGTAGAGAATGCGTCGTTTGAGTCAGAGCTTTGGGTCGACATTTTTAAATCAGCTACTGTAAAATGCTGGAATAGGCGTTGAAAAGGTGCTTGATCGTACTGGTGGGTCAATTTCGCCCAGCGCGTTCAGCCGGGTCTTGACTCCATGTTTTGAAGCAGCTTGCGTACCCCAAATCTGATTTCCCGCGCGTCGTGATCTGGGGCTCCTATTAGGGAAACGAACGATCGCTGACAAAAACGGGAATCTGATAAAGCAAGGTGATAGCAAACGGATTCATCCTCTCTTTTCGACCTCTGAGATGTCTTTCAATGGGGAAGAGCCTGGCGGTGAAAAAACCGGCAATACTGGTAAAACAAGCGCCAAACCGCCACCTGGGGGCTAAAAATCATGATTGGTGCTATCCGAAAACCCTGCGGCAGGAGGTGATTTTTATTGGTTCCGGCGCTAACCCTGAAGGTTGGTTTTGCCGATCTTTTAACGGAGGGGCCGCTTATCTGAACACCCCCCTCCACATGTTTCATTCCAACAGGGCCGCAAGAAATATGGTTGTCCGTCGCAACGATCGTCGTCGTCGATTAATGAATGACGAATTTGTTCCAACGGTCAGTTTTGACGGTCAGGCTGATTCTGCGCGAGCCAATGACGAACATTCTGCTGATGATCGCAAGTCGGGCGCTCGTCGCACCTACGCGTCGGGGGCTGATCGGCGGAATCAGTTACGCACGACCGACATGTTCCCCAAACGCACCTGGTTGATTGTGGCGTTCGGGTTTTTGCTGGCTTTTATGATCGTGGCGATTAACGCCCTAGCATGGAATGCGGAATCATGGCGCGAGGTGCTGGGCGATGAAGGTGTCGCTGCCCTGCAATTGGGCGGCACAGGAACGCTCGCCAGCTGGTTCACCAGCTTTATGATGCTGTTGGTCGCGTTGGCCAGTCTACAGATCTATGCACTGCGCCGGCATCGATGTGATGATTACGTGGGCGCGTATCGTATGTGGATGTGGTTTCCTCCAATTTTTGTTGTTGCCAGTGTTGCTTCGGTGATTGATCTCAATGCCATCGCGCGAAACGTGCTCTACGCAACGTCAGGAGTCGTGTTCGACTCGTCGGCATTGGTCCCTTTGGTCGTCGTGCTGGCCATTTTAGCCGTGTTGGCTGGACGGGTGCTGTATGAGGTGCGCGAGTCGCGTGCGACCGCCGCACTAATTGTCCTAGCGTGGCTGTCGCTGGCCGTTTCCGCGACGATGCAGACCCGGTGGGCATCCGACCAGATCGCGACAGTGGACTTACAAATCGTGTTGGGAAATAGCTATTTGGTTTCATCGACAGCGCTGTTGATTGGGCATCTTTTTTATACCCGTTTTGTGTATCTGCATGCTCATGGGTTGATCGTCAAAAGGCAGGCTAAACCGGCCGTCAAGACCGCGACAGAAGCCAAATCGAAAGAAAAAAAGGCGGTCAAGTCTACGAGTAAATCCAAAGGCGAGAAGACGCGTCTGGCGGTAACGGGCAAAAAAGGGAGATCCACCTCTGCGCAGCCACCGACAAAACCAGCCAAACCTGCGGCGCGGCCACCAGTGAAAAAAACGAATGCATCGGAAGCGGCGGCGCAACCGACCGCAGCGCAACTGACCGCAGCGAAACCGGCCACGGTCAAATTGGCTGCGACAAAGCCCGCCGCAGGAAACAAGGCGGAGGCGAAACGAGCCTCCTCAAGCCAGGCGTCCAACGCTCCGCAAAAGCAGCCTGCGGCTTCGCCGGCCAAAAAGCGCCCCCAGTCCAACGCAGCGCCTCGGCCGACCACGATGAACAGCTTTAAATCATTGATGGAAAAAAGAAAGAGTGATCGGGCAGCCGCTGCAGCGGCCGCTCCAACCGAAGCGGTGCAGACCGATACTCCTCCCGCGACGTTAAAAATGAGCAAAGCCGAACGTCGGCGCGCCAGAAAAGCGAAACGTGCCGAGCGCAAAGCGGCGTGAATGGGGTCATGTTGGCGTAAGTCAAATCCGGCAATCGCCGGCCTGCTGCGTGCAGGTTCATGGGCTCCCGGTTCCGGGGGCTTCGCGGGCCAAGCCGTTATTTGTCCAAACGACTGTCCAAGCGAAAAGTCCCCATCGGCGTGTAGGTGGGACTTCCACGCTCGATATGGCTTGAGTTAACGACGATCTTGTCGACCGTGCAGAATCCACTGTCATGTTTCCGCAGCCGATGCAGATGCTCCAGTAATTGTTCGTTCCACTTGCCGCCGCGGCGTAGTTTTCCCAGCGTTACGTGCGGCAAGAATGCATTCTTTTCCTTGTTGAATCCCCAGTCCTGAATGACTTTGGTTAGTTCTCGGTTGATTTCTATCAGTTGCGAGCTGCCCTCATCGACGCCCATCCAGATAGTGCGCGGACTGTCGGTGTTCGGGAACGCATTGACCCCGCAAAAGGAAAGCTCGAATGGTGAAAAACTGGCGGTTGCTGTTTTGACACGTTGGCAGAACTCGGCCGCCTCGCGGTCCAGCACCTCGCCGACAAAGTTGACGGTAACCAGCAAATTTTCTGGCGGAACCCAATTGTAGCCGTCGCAGACTGCCGCCAGACGACTGGAAACTCGAGCGATATTATTGGTGACGCGCTGCGATGCAGCGACAGAGATGAAAGTTTTGATCTTGGCCATCCGCAAAGTTTATCAAACGCTCCGCTTGCGGGAAGCGTGGAAAGCTCGATAATCTGCACCTTCATCGAACAGTAAATAAAAAGAGGAACAAATCGTGGCAGACAAAAAATATGACGTTTTTGGAGTTGGCAACGCGATCGTCGATATTCTGGCCCAAGTGGAAGACTCCGTGATCAGCGATCTGGAGTTGAACAAAGGTGGAATGGCGCTGATGTCGACCGGCCAGCAAGGCGACGTTCTGGACCGGATCAACCATCCATCGCTGTCGTTTGCCTCGGGAGGGTCGGCCGCCAACACCATGGTCTCTATCGTGCAAAGTGGTGGAACAGGCGTCTATTCAGGGAAAGTCGCCAATGACGCCAACGGGCAATTCTACATCAAGGGGATGCAGGACGAGGGGCTGGAGTTTTACATTCCGCCAGCAGAAAACGCGGAAGAATTGACCGGTTCCTGTGTGGTACTGACGACGCCCGATGCCGAACGCACAATGTGCACGCATCTGGGGATCTCCACCGCACTGCACAAGGAAGACCTAGATTTTGATCTGCTGGAGCAGTCGAAATGTAGCTACATGGAAGGATATCTGTGGGATGCCGAAGAGCCTCGCAAGGCCTGTGTGGCAACGTTTGAGGAGTCGAAAAAACTCGGAATCAGAACCGCGTTCAGTTTTTCCGACCCGTTTTTGATCGATCGTTTTGGCGATCAGTTCAAGGGGCTCGTCAACGACTACTGCGATATTGTGTTTTGTAATGCTGACGAAGCCCGAATGTTTTTGGGCGTCGATAGTATCGAGGCCTGTGCAGAGAAGATGGGGCAGATTTGCGAATTGGTTTTTATCACTGATGGCGGCAGTGGCTGCTATGTGATTGAGAAAGGCGGAATCGCCAAGGTCGAAGGTTTTCCGGTCAAAGCGATCGATACGGTCGGGGCGGGCGACTCCTTTGCCGGCGGCGTGCTGTACGGTTTGACCAACGGATTCGATACGCTCAAGGCCGCCCGTTGGGGCAACTATTTCGCGGCACAGGTCGTCTCCCGTATCGGCCCACGCCTGACGGAATCGCTGGAATCAAAAAAAACCGAGGTTCTGGGGTAGGCGGCGTGTTGGCCGCCTCTCATGACTGAGCTCACGTTGAAACGTGCACTACCATTCAAGCCACCATTGCGGTCGCGATCAGGTGACTGGCAGTTAAGAATTTACCATCCGTTGGCGACGCTGCCAGCGTCAGAGCGAAGCTGGCAGCATCGCCAGCGGTAAGCTTTCAACTACCAGTCGTCTTAACCAAACCGTGGGTATAATTTTAACTTCAGCCGTTCACGAGCATTTGTCCATTCTCGCTCGCTGCGGCGGCAGTTTGGAAATACAGCGGGAAATACAGCGTATAGGGAAACATTGCGTTAGGGATGTCGCGCGGTCACGGATGTCGCGCGGTCACTCAACTACACTTTAAGCGCCGACATTGCATCCAGCAGCGCGTTGTATTCGTCGCGGCAGCAGGGACAATTTTGCAAGTGTCTTTTGATTTTCTGCATTGATTCGCACAGCGATGTGTCTGCGAGTTCCGCTTCCACGAATTGTGCGACGTGTTCGAAGCAGCCATCGCAGGACATATCGTCCTCCGTGGTCTCGGCAACAAACGCCAATAAAGTATCGATTTGGTTTTTGGAGAGTGGCATTGGTCAGGTTCCTGTTAGGCGAAAATGCCCTCAATGTCGGCCATGGAAAAATCCTTTGCCTCGAAGCCCTTCTTCAGGCGAAGCTTGGCATCGTGAAATAATTTGTAAACTGCGTTTCGATTACTCTTCGTTCTGGATGCAATCTCTTCTACCGGCATACCGCCTAGGAGCGCCCTGACAACTGTTCGTTGTTTATCGGTCAGTTGGTTCTCAATTAGGTCCGAAAGCGTTTTCAGAATGACTTCTCTGTCGATTCCACTACCGGGATTGGGTTCCGAAGCAACCGCCAGTTCTATCTGTAGGTCGTCATTGTTGGTGATTGCGTCGAGCGAAACATCTTTGTGGTGGCGGCGTCGCAGTTCCGAAATACCCGCACGGATGGCAATCGATATCGCCCACGTGGTGAATTTGCTGCGCCCTTCGAATGAGTCGAGGTTTTTCATGATTTTGATCATTGCGTCCTGACATACATCTTCGCAGAACGCTTCGTTCTGCCCACGTTTTAAAAATGCCCCGCGCAAACCGCGTAATACGATAGTACGTAAATCAGCGATTGCTTCGGCACGTTGGTCGTCGCCGGCCGGTCGGCCGAGTTTCTCTACCCAAATCATTTGTTTGGTAGTCATGTGAACATCCGTTCGAATACAAAATGAACCGTTAAATCTCCTGCTCTGTTCTCTCTTCGAACCGCCTCCGGCACAAAACACTCCTGTCGCGAACGAATGACAGGTTCTGAAGAGATAATCAAGCTACGTGTTGAACGAGTGAAAAGATCGCAGAATCATTGAATTGTAATCGAGTTCACTTCTGAGACGCAGTCGTGCGGGATGTTTTACTGAACTGTTAACAGTATTTTCGTTGTTAATCAGAAAAGATTGGTTCGTTTCGTATCGGCGAAATGCATTTTGGAGGTTGGGGCTCACAGGGGATTTTCGGTGTTTTGAAGGGGGTTCTACGCCATAGAGCCCCATTTTGATCACTTTTGAGGAGGATTAAATTACACAAGTATTACAAGCCCGGGACGTACTGCTGCACCTTTAAATACCGATATTTCATATACTTTCCCCGTCCTCCAAGGATGCGGACGCTTTCGAACCTCAAATCCATTGGTTTTGCCTATTCGTTGAACTAAGGATTTGCGGGGGCGCATTGGCGGCCTGCTACACCGAAGATTTATCAATCCAACCTGTTGGCCATTCATTGGCAAGCATCGGCAAAAGGAATCAGTCCATGGCTTCTGTTTTTGAAGAACCACAAACCCGCCAAAACGAGCAAAAGAAGCGACTTTCGAAAAACCTTGTTCCCAACCAAGAAGACCCGCAAGAAAATTTTGACCCCATCGCATTGATGGATGTCGATCCACGCGATAACGAAGATCACGGCCACGATCACGAGGAAATGACGACCAGTCGCAAGGCAGTGATGCTGGGCGTTGTCGTTCTGCCCCTGCTCGCGTTGGCCGCCGCTGTTATCACGACCTGGCAGTACGGTTTCATGGGATGGTTGTATCTGGGGATGTTGGTCGGTGGTTGGTATCTGACGGGACTCGGGATTACTGTTGGCTACCACCGTCAGTTGACTCACCGCTCGTTCACCACTTACAACTGGATGCGTTACATCTGGGCTTCATTGGGAGCATTGGCCGTCGAGGGATCTCCAATTGACTGGTGCATGGTACACCGTAAGCATCATCAGTACAGCGATCATCATGGCGATCCCCATTCGCCGCATCTTGCCGGCGATACGTTTTGGCAGCGCACCAAGGGCTTTTTCCACTCGCATATTGGGTGGCTGTTCAAGAGTAACTGGTCCAAGAGCGAGCGCGTGCGTTACATTCCCGATCTGATCGAGGAAGATTACCTGATGTGGGTCGATCGTAACTACGTCTGGTGGGTTGTCGCCAGCCTGATGATTCCTGCGGTCATCGGTGGAGTCGTCACTATGTCGCTACAGGGGGCCGGTTTGGGTTTGCTTTGGGGCGGGTTGGCCCGGATTGCGTTCACTCACCACATGACTTGGGCGATTAACTCTGTCTGTCACGTCTTTGGCAGCCGCGACTATAAATCTTCCGACGATTCCCGCAACAACGTAATTTTTGGCATCTTCAGCCACGGCGAAGGTTGGCATAATAACCACCACGCTTTCCCGTCTTCAGCCCGTCACGGTCTGAAGTGGTGGCAGTTCGATCTCAGCTGGATTCTGATCCGGTCCATGCAGCTGGTCGGATTGGCATGGGATGTGCGATTACCATCGGATCGCGCGAAAGAGAAAAAAGCCGTCGCCGGACAGCACTAATAACTCTGGTGGCTTGCTGAACAAAAATAAAAGGCCCGTTCTTGAAAAAGGACGGGCCTTTTTGTTTTGGTGATGCAGGCAGGTTGCCCAAAAAGCTGCACTGCCGCCATGGCTCAACACAATCAACACAACTTGAATTCAAAATTTTAACCCACGCGGAACCAACACATTTTTCCGCCCGTCACCGACCGTGCCGAGAAACGCTTACTTTCCTTCAGGGATAAGGCGATCATTGGCATTTCTTAAGACCGTCGCTGACACCCTATTCTTGTTCGCCGCCATCTTAATGACGGTGAATCACGAGATCATAATGCACCGCTAACAGTACCCTCTGCGGGAAATTCACACGTCACACCAAGGCTCTGGGCCGTTTTCTTCGGGAATCCTCCAATTTCAGGCCCCCCATTGTTAATGGGAAAGACTCTTTAAGGTGTTTTTAGGGGCCCTTGGCTTGCCTTGACGGTTCCCTTTATGCCAGCTATAACCTATCCATATTGATAGCAGCAAAGCCATCAATCGTGGCTTCAAGTTCATCAAAAGATTTCTCTGTTTCCATTTCTCTGTTTCCAGAAGGAAGGAGTGCCCTCGGGTTTAGCTGTTTACTGCAACGAATTGATAGGTACGGGTGACTCCGTACTGCAAAATATTGATCGTGTTCTCAAGTTATCCACTTCCAATTTAGCGAGAAAAAAATGAGACCTATAAGTATTGTGAAACCTCTTGGTATTTTCGGCGCGGCATTGTTCTTTTGCCTGCTCTGCACGAATGTCGACGCAAAAGACGTACTTGTGAAGTCAAGATTCGGTTCTACGCCTTACAAAAAGCTTGTTAGCGCAGTGAATTTTGCTCAGCCAGGCGACGTGGTCATCGTCGATATAGACGTCCCGTTTAAGTCAACTGATGGTGGCATCGTTTTAACGAAAGGTATTACTATTAAAGGAGCCCCTAAACCTACGGGCCGGTTTAAGTTGACGAGGCAAAATAGCAAGGGCAACCGCTTCTCCAACAGCAGTACTTTGTTGGTCGTTCGGTCCAGTAACGTCAGGGTCGAGAATCTGGAATTGGTCGTCAACAACCAACAAGGGTACAAGGCTATTGACGTTGGCTCCCCAGCAAACCGGTCTACGGTTTACAGTAACTTGAGATTTATCAATTGCATTTTCAATCAGGCAAATGCCAATGATATCGCAAGAGGCCTTTTTTTTGAGGGAAGCTTTAACAATGTTCTTATCAACAAGTGCAAATTCAATTTTTGGTTCAGTTTGGTCGTGAGAGACTGTCCGACGTTAACCAATTTTAAAATTACCAGATGTGAATTCTCCAGAGGAAGCCACCAGATTTCGTTGGATGGTGCTCTGTTAGGTGAGGTTGGCGGAGTAGGGGCTTTGGTAAGCCATAAAAATATTGTCATCGAAAGAAGCAAATTTAAAGTTACCAAGTCTTTCAATATTGCGATCGCCAACACCAGAAACGTCATCGTGAGAAATAACTCTCAGCTTGATGGTGGTACGGCCAGTTATTCTCAACCAGTTCATATTGAAGACCGTAGTAGAAACATTTTTGTTTCAGGCAATACCATGAAAAGTATTCACATGGGTGTTTTGGTTTATTCCTCCGACAGATTTGGGCACGGACAAGGTAGAACTTTCTCTCTGACCGAGAAAAGCAATCGAGGCTCCGGGAACGTGACTGTTTCAGATAACCAAATAACGGTTACCGGAACTGCTCCCGCCATTGGCGTCACATACCTGAACGGGGCTTTATCACTCCGGGGGAATAATGTGATTAAAGCCAACGGTAAAGCGCTTTCTGTTGCCAGAACAAAATCTGGCAACATCACGATTGAGGATCAAACGAGCATGAAAGGTAAATTGTATTCTGCCATCAAAAATCTTCCTACATCGCAACGTAACAAGTATTACACTTCAGACCGGCTGCCCCGGTAACGCCGTCGTGAGCTGGCGAGTTGCAAGTCGCCGGCAAATATACACACGCTAATGGTGTACCATTATTCAGGGTTGTTCCCCTAACCGTATCAACGGGAGGGGGAGCAACCCTTTCACATTGGAAACCGGCTGGTTGTAAGAATAGGCATTGGTCCTCAATTGGGCTTAACCAAATTTTTGGGATTGTCTCACGCATAGGCACCAAACCAAGACGCAAAGAAAACTCGATGCAATTGGCCACCTTTGACGGCTTACGCCTTCTTCTCTGGTGGTTTGTAGCCACTCTTGAGCCCAACTGTTTGATTAAAAACTAGGCTGTCGACACTCGAGTCCTTGTCTACGCAGAAGTATCCTGTTCGTTCGAACTGGTAACTGCTGCCAACTTCGGCACCGACCAGAGAGGGTTCAACCTTGGCATTTTTTACGATCAGGCTACTCGGGTTGAGCGTTTCCAGCCAATCGACGCCCTCGGGAGCACTGCCGGCTTTCTCTTCCGGGAACAGCACGTCGTACATCCGAACTTCAGCGTCCACCGCATGCTTTGCCGATACCCAGTGGATCGTGCCTTTAACCTTGCGGCCGTCGGGCGCTTTGCCGCCGGACGTTTCCGGATCGTAAGTACAACGTAGTTCTATAATTTCCCCGGCATCATCTTTGATCACTTCATTGCACTTGAGGAAGAACGCGTTCTTCAATCGAACCTCGCGGCCGACGGTTAAACGGAAGAACTTCTTCGGTGCGTCTTCCATAAAATCAGCCCGTTCAATATACAATTCGCGGCCGAACGGCATTTCGCGAATCCCGGCATTTTCGTCCTCGGGGTTGTTATGGGCCTGCCGCATTTCCGATTCGTCGTCAGGGTAATTCTCGATCACGACTTTCAGTGGATCCAGAATCGCCATCGCACGTGAGGCGGTTTTGTTCAAACTGCCACGCACGTACAGTTCCAGCAACGCCAGTTCGGTCATGCCGTTGAATTTTGTCACGCCTGTGTGGGCACAGAAATCACGAACCGCATCGGCCGGGTAGCCGCGTCGGCGCAGACCGCTGATCGTCGGCATCCGTGGGTCATCCCAACCACTGACATGACCACCCTCAACCAGTTGCAGCAATTTACGCTTACTGGTTAGCGTATGCGTCACATTCAGGCGGGCAAATTCAATCTGCTGAGGATGGTGGATGCCAAGCGATTCCACATACCAGTCATACAGTGGGCGGTGGTCTTCAAATTCAAGCGTACAAATCGAATGCGTGATGCCTTCGAGCGAATCGCTTTGACCGTGTGCCCAGTCATAGTTTGGATAAATGCACCAGGTGTCGCCCGTGCGGTGGTGGTGCTGGTGACGAATGCGATACATGGCTGGATCACGCAAATTCATATTCGATGAATTCATGTCGATCTTGGCCCGCAATGATTTCTCGCCGTCCTTAAACTCACCGGCTCTCATGCGGGCGAACAGGTCCAGATTTTCTTCCACCGACCGGTCGCGGTAGGGGCTGTCTTTACCTTCCTTGTTCCAGCCACCCCGATATTCACGGACTTCGTCAAATGTCAGGTCGCAAACGTATGCTTTGCCTGCTTTTATCAGCTGTACCGCCCAATCATACAACTGTTCGAAGTAATCCGAAGCGTAGAACAGATTGCTGCCCCAGTCGAATCCCAACCAACGCACGTCGTCCATGATCGATTCGACATATTCGGTGTCTTCTTTCTCAGGGTTGGTGTCGTCAAACCGCAAGTGACAGACGCCATTGTTTTCGGCAGCGATCCCGAAATTCAAACAGATTGACTTGGCATGGCCGATATGCAGGTATCCATTGGGCTCGGGCGGAAATCGCGTGACGACTTTGCCGTCGTTCTTGCCGCTGGAGATATCGTCGTTGATGATTTTGCGGATGAAATCAACGTGCTCGGGTTCAGATTCAGGAGTGTTCATGTGGTTACCAGATGTTTCCGGCTGAAGGGTTGTTTAAAGTACTTTTCCCCTCCGTAGCTACCGTCGCCAGACGGTGGAGCGTGAGTGGAAAACTTTGCTGCTGTTGGAGGTTTGCTTGTGATGCATCCACGCTCTGGCGAGCGTAGCCACGTTTTGGGTCGGATGTAGATTTCCAATCCGGGATTTTTTTAGTCTGCGATTTTTATTTTACGACCTCCGTAGCTACCGTCGCCAGACGGTGGAGCGTGAGAGGAAAACTTTGCTGCTGTTGGAAGTTTGCTTGTGATGCATCCACGCTCTGGCGAGCGTAGCCACGTTTTGGGTCGGATGTGGATTTCCAATCCGGGATTTTTTAGTCTGCGATTTTTATTATGACCTCCGTAGCTACCGTCGCCAGACGGTGGAGCGAGAGAGGGAAACGTTGCTGCTGTTGGAAGTTTGCTTGTGATGCATCCACGCTCTGGCGAGCGTAGCCACGTTTTGGGTCGGACGTGGATTTCCAATCCGGGATTTTTTTAGTCTGCGATTTTTATTATGACCCCCGTAGCTACCGTCGCCAGACGGTGGAGCGAGAGAGGGAAACTTTGCTGCTGTTGGAGGTTTGCTTATGATGCATCCACGCTCTGGTGAGCGTAGCCACGTTTTGGATCACGCAATCTTGTTTAGACCGCTGCGGCACCTGCTTTTTCATCGTCAAGTTTTTGCAGGGCAATCGTAATTCGATTTACGACTTTTTCGCGCCCCAGAATCGCCAGCGTATCGAACATGCCGAAACCAGCTGCCTTACCCGTCACGCTGACCCGCAGCGCGTGGATAATATCGCCAATTTTAATTTCCTGTGTCTCGCAGAACCCCTTGATCAGCGTTTCCAGGTCAGCAGCGGCAAACTCGGGAGTAGCGCTGAGCACCTTTTTGAGTTCGCCAATCAGAAATCCGGCGTTTTCCGGTTTTACCATACGCTTCTGCCACGCTTTTTCGTTATAGGCCAATTTATCATCGTCCACCCAGAAGTCGTCGAAGTTCAAAATGTCACCCGTCATGGCGATCCGGTCGCCAGCGGCCTCGATGATTTGCTTCAGTGTTGATACCTGGTCGCATTCGATCGGTGTCTCAACTAGGTTGGCCTGCTCCAGGTACCTAGCACAACGCGGCGTTTTCTTTTTCAGCGGAATCTGATTCATATACCGCCCCTGAAAGGCCAGCAGTTTTTGCGGATCGAAACTGGCCGCTGATTTGACCACCCGATCCAGAGAGAAGTGTTCCAGCATTGACGCACGTGTGAAATCTTCTGTCTTGTCGTCCAGTGACCATCCCAGCAGTACTAGGTAGTTCACCACCGCTTCTGGTGTGAAGCCAATCTTTTCGTAGAAGTCAACTAGGACAGGGTTAAACGTCCCGGGATCGATTTCCAAACCGATACGATCTGCGATGTCGGCACCGGACTGGTAGAGCCTTTTAAAATCCTTGTTGTTCAGGTATTCGGCGATTTTGCGTTTGGAAAGTTTCTTTTTGCTGCCCGGTTCGGCGACGTAAGGAATGTGAGCGTAGACGGGTAAGTCGTACCCCAGCCCTTGGGCGATGAAGATTTGCCGTGGCGTATTGGAAAGGTGTTCGATGCCGCGCACCACGTGAGTGATTTCAAAATCGGCATCGTCCACCACATTGGCCAGGTGATACAAGCATGTACCGTCGGCGCGCTGGATGGCGTGATCGGCTTCGGATGCCCAATCGATGGATACCTCGCCGACGATTTTGTCGGTGAATTCACATTTGCCTACACGCGGCATTTTCAGACGCACGACGTACGCGCGCCCCTCAGCTTCAAAGGCGGCGGCCTGTTCGTCCGTTTCGGCCATCCACGTGCGGCTGTAGACGAACTCCTGTTTGGCTTTTTCGGCGGCCGCGCGTTCGGCCGTCATTTCCGCGGTGGTGGCGTAGTCGCGATAGGCCAGACCCTGCTCCAATAATGCTTTTGCTGCCGCTTGGTATTTCTCCAGACGAGCGGACTGGAAATAGGGTTCGTGAGGGCCGCCGACTTCCGGGCCTTCGTCCCAGTCAATGCCCAGCCAGCGAAACCCCTCTAGGATCGGCTGGAGTGCTGCTTCCTGATTGCGCGCCTGATCGGTGTCGTCGATGCGGAGAATAAACTGCCCTCCGGACTGCTTGGCCAACAACCAGTTAAATAATGCCGTGCGGACGCCTCCAATATGAAGGTAGCCGGTTGGGGAAGGAGCAAATCGTGTGCGAACGGTCATCAAAATGGTTCTGGAGAAATAAGTCTGGAAATTGGCAATCTTGGGGCAGTTTGCCAACCCCCAGTGTAAAAGATTGGCTCGCGCGTGAGAAGCTCGGGCTTGTAAACGCCTCATTTCCGATTTTTGCAAATTTTTTCCCGCCCGTGACCTTAGGTGTCACTCACCGGGCCAATACTAATTCCATCAGGCAGCTTGGGGCCATGGGGCACTTGAAAACCCATTTCAACAGTTCTATCGTTAGGGCTGCCTCAATTCGACAAAATTTGACGATTTCGTATTCTGTTCGACGAGGCAAATAATGACAGCGACCAAAACCATTTCTCCCAAAGCCAAGGCGAAGCTTGCCGAGGCCACCGCCAACAGCCCCGATAGCCCCACCAGCCAGATTAAAACCTCGACTAAAACCACCACCACAAAAAAAGTCGATGCGAAACCTGTCAGCGATAAACCTGACGCAGCGAAACCAGTCACCGCAAAAGTAAAACCATCTCCGGAACCCAAGAAGGCAAAGACGACCATGGCTAAAACAAAAGCTCCCAAAAAATCGAACGCAAAAAAAGATAAAAAAGCGGTCGCTCCGGTCGATCAACTGCTGAACGAAAACGACGATCTGAAAACCGCCGTTCAGCAAATCGAGGCTCAATTCGGTACCGGTTCGATCATGGCGCTGGGTAACGATTCCAAGCAGGAGATTCGCGGTATCCCGACCGGCAGTTTGTCTCTGGATATGGCGCTTGGCGGTGCGGGGTTGCCTTGCGGGCGGATCATCGAGATCTACGGTCCTGAATCGTCAGGTAAAACGACGCTGGCGTTGCACGTGGTTGCCGAGGCGCAGAAGACCGGTGGCATCGCGGCGATCGTCGATGCCGAACACGCCTTCGATCCAACATGGGCCAAGAAGTTGGGCGTGTCGCTGGACACGTTGCTGGTCAGCCAGCCCAGCAGCGGTGAAGAGGCAATGCAGATTGTCGAAATGCTGGTCAAATCCAATTCGGTCGATGTGATCATCGTTGACTCGGTTGCCGCCCTAGTCCCACAGAAGGAACTCGATGGCGAAATTGGTGACTCGCACGTTGGGCTACAGGCGCGTTTAATGAGCCAGACCATGCGGAAGTTGACCGGTGCGATCGCCAAAAGCAAAACGTGCACGATCTTCATTAATCAGATTCGCGAAAAGATCGGCGTGATGTTTGGCAGCCCCGAGACCACACCCGGCGGACGGGCGCTCAAGTTTTACTCATCGATCCGTATCGACATCCGCCGCATCGGTGCCTTGAAAGAGGGTGACATTCAGGTCGGGCAGCGGGTCAAAGCCAAGATTGTTAAAAATAAAGTGGCTCCTCCGTTCCGCATCGCGGAATTTGACATGATGCACACCAACGGAATCAGCTACGAAGGGGATATTTTGGACCTGGGCAAGG
Organism: uncultured Pirellulaceae bacterium; assembly: GCA_937967505.1. GTDB lineage: Bacteria > Planctomycetota > Planctomycetia > Pirellulales > Pirellulaceae > Mariniblastus. The sequence goes on from CALCJM010000006.1 coordinate 31,753, forward strand.
CGCACAAGATCGTTCAGCAAAGCGGATCGTGGTTTAAATACGACTCGGTCCACCTGGGCCAGGGAAAAGAAAAGGCACGGAACTATCTGAAAGAGAATCCGGATGTCTGTGAAGAGATTCGCCTGAAGATCATGGAGGCCGGTGGGTATGCCGAACCTGACGAGATCGCCGCCGCGAATCAGGAGGCGGACAAGACAAAAGCCGATTCTTAGGACTGGGTGGCAATGGCCGGCCGGCACTTGAGGAACGCGGCTTGCGTTCTGCTTGAGCTCTATCTGTTCGCTGGCAGGTATCACCATTAAAACACACTCGTTCAGCGTGGCTGGTCGGGTGTTTTTTTTGCGCTGACTATGGTTCAATAGTGGTGTTCAAAACGAAAACTATTGGCATCATGCCGCCCCGCAATACCAATGAAAACTGACGAAATCCGCCAGAAGTACCTGGACTTTTTTGCCTCCAAGCAGCACACCATTTGTCCCAGCGATGTGCTGGTTCCGAAGTGGGATCCGACCGTGCTGTTTACCCCGGCCGGCATGAACCCTTTTAAGGATCATTTCCTGGGCAATGTGGAGCTTGAATTTACGCGCGCCACCAGCTGCCAAAAATGCCTCCGTACCGGCGACATCGAAAACGTCGGCCGCACCGCCTATCATCATACTTTTTTCGAGATGCTGGGAAACTTCAGCTTCGGTGATTATTTCAAACGCGAGGCGATTCACTGGGCATGGGAGTTTCTGACGGACAAGAAATGGCTGAACATCCCCGCCGAACGACTGACTGTGACCGTCTATCTGGATGATGACGAAGCGTCTGATATTTGGCACAAGGAAATTGGTCTGCCGCTGGATCGCATTACCCGTTTGGGCGAACACGATAACTTCTGGCCTGCCGGCGCACCCAGCGACGGCCCGGACGGCGTCTGCGGACCATGCAGCGAAATTTTCTATCAGCCCGATAACGGTGTTGAGTGTGAGATCTGGAACCTAGTATTTACCCAGTTCGAGCGCAAGGGCAATCCGCCCGACAATCTTTCACCGCTGCCCAGTCAAAACATTGATACCGGCATGGGCCTGGAACGGATTGCGGCGGTGTTGCAGGGGGTGGAGACCAATTTCCACATCGATTCATTGATCTCAATCGTGCGGGCATCATCGGAAGTCTGCCGAACCAAATACGATCCTGAGTCCGAAGACGGACGACGCTTGCGACGGATCACCGACCACGTGCGCGCCTGTACCATGGCGATTCACGAAAATGTTTTGCCCGACGCCGAAAAGGAAAACTATACCGTGCGGCGACTGTTGCGGCGGGCCGTATTCCAGGGCCGACAGATGGGAATGGAAGAGCCATTCCTGTATCGCATCGTGCCGGCGGTTGTTCAAGCCATGTCGGTCCCCTACCCCGATCTGGCAAAAACGGCTGACAACGTGGCCAAAGCCATTCGCCAGGAAGAGGAGACATTCTTCAGGGTGATCGAACGAGGAATGAAGCACGTTGATAAATTCATCGAAGAAACCAAAGCAACCGGGCAAAAGCAACTGGATGCTGAAAAAGTCGCACACTTTTATCAAACTTACGGAGTGCCGCCAGAACTGACCACTTCGGTGGCGTCCGAATTCGGAATGGAAATGGACTGGGACAAATACCAGGCATGGATGGACGAACACGGTCAAAAAAGTGGTGCCGGAACCGTTGGCGTGATGGGAAACGATGGTCCAATTGATTTGCTGAAACAGGAAGTCAAATCTACTCCCTTCGTTGGATATGAATCAACCACGGCCAACGCCACGGTCAAAGGCTGCGGCACGACAGACCAGAGGTCGGCCACACTGAAAGCATTTTCAGGCGATGGTGCCGGCGAAATTCAGCAGTTCATTGTGCTGGATCAAACGCCATTTTATGCCAAATCGGGCGGCCAAGAGAGCGATGCCGGCAAGATCGTCGGCCCCAATGGCGAATTTGAAATCGAAGAACTGATCAAGACTGGCGACATGATCGTGCATCTTGGCAAAATCGTCTCCGGTACGATCGCCGAAGGCGAAACGGTCCAAGCGATCGTCGACGATACGCGCCGCACCGGACTGTGCCGGGCTCATTCGGCCACGCACATCCTGCACCATGCGTTGCAAAATCACGTCGGCACACACGCGCAACAACGCGGTTCGCGTGTGGAAGCCGATGAACTGCGTTTTGATTTTGCCAACGATGCCGCCCTCGAAAAGGAAAAAATCGGGCTGATCGAACAGCAGTCCAATGAGAATGTCGTCAAAGGCAGCACGGTGATCGCCGATACTGTTTCGCTTGATCACGCCAAAAGTGCCGGTGCGATGATGCTGTTTGGGGAGAAGTATCCCGATCCGGTTCGCATGGTTTCCATCGGCGACTACAGCAAGGAATTGTGCGGTGGAACGCATGTGGCCAATACCGCCACGATTGACACGATTGAAATTATATCCGAGGAATCGGTTAGCGCCGGCGTGCGACGGATCATTGCCTACACCGGCCAAAAGGCCAGAGACAATCAGGCTCAATTAATGGCCGATGCCGATGCGCTGGCAGGGAAGCTGGGCGTTGCGGTCAGCGCGCTGCCGACGGCTGTCATGGGGTTGTCCAAAACGATCAAAGGTTTGAGGAAACAGCTTTCCACCGGTGTTGAATTTGACCCGGCGTCAGCTGCGGTGGCCGCTGCTGCCGGTGGAGATGAACCAACCGACTATTTCGCCGTACGTGAGGTGTTGCGAAACGTCGCACAGATTCTCAGCACGACCGTCAAAGATGCTCCGGCGCGGATTGAGGCCATGCTGGGTGATCGGGAGATGTTACTGAAGCAGGCTGATGAGTCAAAATCAGTTGCATCAGTTTCGGCGGACGACCTGATTAGCGAAGGGCAGAAAATTGGCAAAACGTTACTGGTGGTCAAACAGATCGACGGTGCAAATTCGGATTTGTTGAAACGGCTGGTCGATCAAATTCGAAAGAAAGCCAGTCCGGCGGCGATTGTGCTGGGATCGCGCAGCAGCGACGGCAAAGTGCTGTTGGTGGCGGGCGTTTCGCGCGATCTGGTCGCTGGTGGGCTGAAAGCCGGAGATATTGTCAAACAGGTTGCGCCGATTGTGGGCGGCGGCGGTGGTGGCAAGCCGGATCTGGCCCAAGCGGGCGGGAAGTTGCCCGAGAAACTGCCCGAAGCACTCGAAAAAGCAAAATCGATCGTTATCAAGACACTTTCAGCATAGTCTGCGAGTAATGCCTGCGTTCCACAGAAGTAATTGAATCAAGAGACCTTTCATCCAACACAAATCAAGGATAACCGATGAGAACCCTATTATTTTCAGCCCTGCTGCAGATCGGATTGATCGGCATTGTCAGCTTGATTGGCCTCAGTGCCGCTCCGGCAGTCAACGCCCAATCAAATCAACTGGACGAAAGTCAAAAGGCGGTACTCGTCTTTGATTTTCGCATGGATCAACTGGCCAACAGCGAGGTCGCCAAAACGATGAAGATGGGGGAAAAGATGAAACAACTCGCACCCCCGTCAGAGTTCGCGGTTGGCATAGAGGATGTCACCCGAATCTATGGTGCGGTCAGTGCTCCTGAGAGCGTGGAGGCGATGCAGGCATTTCGTGGGAAGGGACCATTGCCCGTTGAATTTTTTGTCCGGTTCGAATTGGTCAATGCGGAAGCGCTTAACAAATCGTTAAGCAAACTGGCTGAAAAATCTGACGCGGTTGAAATCGGTGGAAAGCAGTTCTACAAACCTAGGGAAGAAGACAAGCCCGACAATCTGTTGGCCGCCCAAGTCGATGATAAAACAATCGAATTCGGCACCACGGTGTATCTTACCCGTGCCGACCGCAAGGTTTTTACCGATGGGCTGACGGCAGCATGGAAGAAGTCGCCTGAGGATGCCATTCGACTGGCGCTCGACTTGGAAGGGGCGTCGGAACTGGTGGATGCGGCGATGGAACAGGGCAAAGCCAGTGTGCCGTCGAATTTCACACCGTTTATTGACTTGTTGGGGGCCGCATCTGATTTGCGGATCAGCATCGATTACGAAAATGCAAACCTGTTGACCATCGGCATGACAGGGAAATCGGAATCAGAAGCCGAAGATCTTGAAGGCGGCCTGCAGACACTGGTTGGGTTCGGCCAGATGTTTGGCACACAGCCCATTCAGGGAATTAAGCAGCAATCCGAAGAACTGGGCACCATGGTCGAAGGCATGCTGAACGCGTTGGAGCCTGTGCGCGAGGGTACCGACGTGACACTCGCGATCCCGCACCCGGAAGGATTTGCCGAAGCACTTAAGGCGGTTGCCCCGAACTAATTGAGTGGTTGGTCGTTGGCCGATAAAGAAATTCCGAAAATGCCTGATGAAAATGTCTGATTGAGGAGGCGAAAAAAAGGAAAAACGTCCACCTCAGCCTGATTTGTGACCTATGTTTCAGATGCGGAGCCGATCGCCCCTTCCTGTTGAAGGCGGCCATGACGGCGTAACCACAACGAAACATGTTTAACTTATCTTGCTGCGGAGAATCTCATGAGCCACGACCCGGTCTACAGTTACTTACAAGTTCTCGATTCAATTGACGAGATGCGGCAGGCGATTGCTGCCGAAGTTGGAGGCAGCAGTACCGGAGAGTTCGAACGAGATTATCCAGTATGGGAGACACCGGCGGATCGTTGGTTTGAGGACTGTGAATTTGACCCAAGATCGATGTCTGAGGACTAATCGCGAGTTTACCTTTCAAACGACGAACGAGCACGCAGTCGGCCTTTTTTCGGTCGGCTGCGTTTTTCATGCGCTGACGGCAATGGGCGAAGTGATCCCGCTTGTTGATTGATGGCGGGTGTCCGGAAAATTCATTTTTTCTGACCGGTTGAACAGAATACGTTGGCAAACGAAAATGCCGCTTTCGCTATTGTTCATCCGGAGTCATGTCAGTTGGACTATGTAAGAATCGCCGGAGGCACTGTCTACGATCCGGCCAACCGAATCGACGGACAGCCTCACGACATCTGGATTGCCAATGGCAAAATTGTTCGGGCACCAGAACTTGAGGCTGATGATGTTGTGCGAACGATCGACGCGGTCGGGATGGTGGTCATGCCGGGTGGAGTGGACATGCACTGCCACATTGCCGGTCCCAAGGTCAACGTGGGGCGCAAGATGCAGCCGGAGCAATATCCCGGGCAGGAAGTCGAAAAACGCCAGCTGGACCGCACGATCTTTCACAGCGGTGCGATGGGCAGCGTTCCAACGATCTTTACCACCGGATATAAATACATCGGGCTGGGGTATACGACCTGTTTTGATGCCGCGATTTCTCCCATGGCGTCCCGCCACGTCCATCATGAATTCAACCATATTCCCAATGTCGATACCGGATTTTATGCGCTGATCGGAAACAATCATTTCGCCATGCAGGCGATTGCCGAAAATGACCCGGCAAAACTGGATGCCTTCCAGGGATGGTTACTGCACAAGGTGGGTGCGTACGCTCCCAAAATTGTCAATCCCGGCGGCGTTGAATTGTGGAAGCAGAAACGCACCGGCAACGCGACTGATCTGGATCAGACGATCGATGGTTTCAACGTGACGCCCCGGCAAATCATTGAGCAAATCACGCGCAGTTCCAACCGGCTGGGGTTACCTCATCCAGTGCACATTCACACCAACAATCTGGGCGTGCCGGGAAACTGGACCACAACGTTGGAGACAATGAAAACGCTGGGTGAGCAAACAGGGCATCTAACGCACATTCAGTTTCACAGCTACGGTGGGGGCGGTGTTGAGGAAGAGTCGCTGTGTTCGAAGGTCGCACCGCTGGCCGAATTTGTGAACGCTCATCCCAATATTACCGTCGATGTTGGCCAGGTGATGTTTGGACCAACCACCAGCATGACCGGTGACGGGCCGCTGGGGTACTTTTTACAGCAGATCAACGGTGCGAAATGGTATAGCTCGGACACAGAACTGGAATCGGGATGTGGCGTTTCTCCGATCGACTACAAAGACAAAAATTTTGTGCACGCCTTGCAGTGGGCGATTGGTCTGGAATGGTATCTGATGGTCGATGATCCGTGGCAGGTCGTGATGAGTACCGATCATCCCAACGGCGGCAGTTTTATGGCTTATCCGCAGATCATCCGATTGTTGATGGATCGCCAGTACCGTCAGGAAAAATTGGCGACCGTCAACCAGAAGATTTTGGAGCATACGTCGCTGGCGGATCTGGACCGGGAGTATTCACTGAACGATATCGCCATCATCACGCGCAGCGGACCTGCCAGAATTCTCGGCCTGGCGGATAAGGGACACCTTGGGCCGGGTGCCGATGCGGACATTACCGTCTACACGCCGGACGCGAACTACGAGACCATGTTCTCCGTGCCGCGTTATGTGCTCAAGGGAGGCGAACTGGTTGTCGAGGACCATGAGTTGCGTCTGGTGGTGACAGGGAAAACATTGTCACTTGCATCCCGCAATCCGGATGCCGAGCGCGTTGGCGAGATGGAGGGTTGGCTGGAGGACAATTATTCCCTGAAGCCCGCCCACTACGGCATTGGCGAATCAGAATTCGCGCGTGTAAATCGACTGTAGCGCCGCCAACGTCTCAAAACATAGCTGCCGTCGCCAGACGGTGGAAGCCGCTGGGTAAACGTATTATCAGGGATGTCAGAGAATCATTTCCCCAGTGCGGCTATGCTCTTGGCGAGTGTAACCGTGTTGCGGTTCTACCCGGTTGGCTAGTGATGATCTGCCGGGTCAAATTCAAGATAGCCCTTCAACCACGCAACGCCAATGTAAAACGGAATGGTGTCCAGCAACGCGATCAGCATCTTCACCCCGTAACCTGTCCCAATAAATACGCTTAACTCGACCCAATCGGCGACGCCTTCAGTCAGCGGCAATCCATTTTTGACAAACAGATAGGTAATCAAAATCACGGCGGTCGTGTCAACAAATTGACTGATTAATGTTGACCCGTTGTTCCGCAGCCATAAATGTTTTCCGGATGTCATTTTTTTCCAGAAGTGAAACATGTAGACATCGCACAGTTGTGCGGCCAGGTAGGCGATCATCGACGCCCCGACCGCGCCAAAGGCCATTGTCCTGATTGCGAAAAAAGGAGGCGTGTTCCCTGCGGCGTCCACCGGCAGCCCATCCACGTATTGTTCAAATCCAGGTAACGCACCGCCCAACCACAGAATGAAGACCACCCAGACATTCAGCATCAGCCCGACCATCACCACCCAATTGGCGCGCCGTCGGCCATAGAATTCACTGATGAAGTCAGTGCACAGGAAGGTGACCGGGTACGGCAGCACGCCGACGGCGATGGTAAACGTCAGCGGAAATGGTTGACCGCTGGCCGTGGTCCAATTCATCGTATAAAGGTGAATGAACCGGCTGATCCCAAGGATATTCAACATCGTCATGGAGCCGAGGAACAATCCTGCGAGGACCAGAAACACGCGTTCGCGGCGGGCGTGAAGCGCGGAGGCTTCGATGGGATGGAGGGTGGGTTGGGGCATAAACAGATTATAGCGAAGCCTTCGCACCGATCGTTGTGAAAAACTGCGCTCCTGCGTTTTTCAGATTTTGAAGTGGGAAATTTGAGCAGTTGGCAGATCAATGGCGGGGCTGCGTTCCGTTGAAATGGTATGCGCACGATCGACGCTACCGCCCAACAGCCCTGTTAATCTCCCTAGTGCCCTTAATACCCTTGTGTGAACCGGGCTTTATTCCGGCGGAGCAAAATTCGACTTTGCTCCAGCCAACAGTTTACGTCTTTGTCCCAACCACCAGCCAGCGAGTGCTGCACCTACCACCAGTGGTATCAGGCCAACACAGATCGTGCCAAGTAGGACCCAGTGACTGATCAAGGTGTACAGCGTTGCCGAAGCGGCATCGCTAAAACGCACCACGACCGTATCGATGAAGGATTTTGATTTGTATTTGGCGTCTTTGCCAACCACCGTAAACAGCATCTCCTTGGCCGGTACGGACATGCCGTAGTGCGCGATGCGATTCATGACATCGACGGTTGATACCGCCAGCAACGTCGGCGAAACGCCCACCACATAGATGCAGCCAAGGCTAACCAGTGGCCACACCACCAGTGCCGTCGAAATCCCGAATCGCTTGACCACCTGACCGACCAAGGCTGTTTGTACCAGCAACGTACCAGCCTGCGTGGCGAAATTGACCCCACCGAAATGAGCGGTGCGGGCACTTTCGTCGATGATCTGTGTTTTGACGGTTTCATTAAGCAGGAAGTAAACAAAGGTGCTGAACAGTTGGGCCAATACGATGTATAGACAGATGATTTGCAAGTACCGTGATTTTCCAATCTCACGAAATCCGGCCGTCAGATCTTTGAAGATACTGTTTTCGGGCGGCGCGGCGGAAATGGTTTTCAGCGTTGATGGCCCTGCAGACCGCTGGAACCACCACGCAAACAGCAATGCTATCTCCAGCAGCAGGCACGCGAGGAACAGCTGGTTTTGAGTGCCGACTTCCGTGGCCATGCGGTTGGTAAACAGGGAACCGGAGATCGAACCGACGGTCGCTCCCGATGCGATCGGCCCGAACAGACGTTTGGCCTGTTCGTTGGTGAAGGTGTCGGCCAGTACGCTCCACAGCAGTGAAACCACAAACAGAATAAATACGCTGACCCACACAAAGAACAACATTCGATAGGTCGTTCCCTCCCAGGCCGTTCCGTTAGTCATACCGAAGACCAACAGGTTGGCGGCAAAGAAGTGAAAAACGGTAAGAACCAGCGCAGGCTTGGAGCACGTTTTTACCAGCCAAGCGAACAGAGGCACGGCCAGCAACATGACAATCGCCACCGCAATAAACAGCCGCGCCGTGGTGACCGATCCAAGTTCGGCAGCAAACGCGTCCCGGACAGGGCGCAGCAGATTATAGCCGGCCATCAGAAAGAAGAACCAGCAGAATGCCAAGGCGGCATTCTTCCTCTCGTCGATGCGGATATCGATCATGTTGGGAATGAATCGCATGTTATCGACATGGGCAGAGACCGGATGAACTCAGTGTGACGAAATGGTTTTCACGAACTGACAGACACAGTGATCGCGAATACGATGACCATTGCCCATGCGACACACGCCGCGCATCGCAAAATGTCGTTGCTAACAGGAGTTCCGCAGTGTTGGCATGGGCGCATTGAATGGGAGCCAAAACTTATTTTTTAGTACGAATAACCAGTCATGAAAAAAAGCTCAGGCGATGGCCTGAGCTTTTGAGTTTTGGATTGTCGCCGGCGGTCTATTTGGTGGGCAGTGCGAACGGTTTGTTTTGAACCGCTTTGCGAACGGCACCGCTACGGATGCACTGGGTGCAGACACGCATGGTCTTGGTGCCACCGCCGGCAGTGGCGGTGCGGATTTTTTGCAGGTTGGGGCGGAACTGACGGCGGGTCTTGCCGGTAATTTTGGTACCTACGCCACCCAAATATTTCGCTTTACCGCGAGTTTCGATCTTGTGACCCATTTGTGGGCCTTTTCCGCATACTTGACAGACGCGCGCCATATCATCAATTCCGTACTGTATTTCTGTGATCTAAAGCGGGGTATTATAGCGACTGTCTATCGTCTGGCAACGGCATAAAATGCAGCTTTTCCCGGCAAAGTAACCGGTTTCGTCCATCGTCATCGGCAAATCAAGCCATTCGTTGTGTCTTTTCCATCAAAGCATGACAACGGGCAACGGCCTGATCAAACGGCAACAGGCACTTCCGCAGCGATTCGTCTTTGCGAAATGCTGCCATGATCATCAGTTGAAAATTCATTTCCATCAAATTTGCTGCCGGCGTGTCGGTCTGAGT
>CALCJM010000007.1 GCA_937967505.1 uncultured Pirellulaceae bacterium
CATACGTATCAACAGGAGCGCGTCCGGGAAAATGAGCAGGCTTGATTTCCATCCCTCGTGGCCCGGCGGCGGGTTTTATTTCGTCCACGACGGGAGCTTCCGGCACTTACTGAACTTCCTGCGCTTCCTGACCCTTTCACCGATCAGTTCTGCATCAGGTGCCCATGTGATTAGGCCGGCCGATGAAATTTCCATGCCTTCCGGAGCGTCTTCCAGGACCCAGTCCACCGTTGAATTTGCGGTGGGGTTTGTGGGAGCATCCTTCAGTACGGGTTGCCAAGAGTAGACAGCATCTGCCGTGGCCCGATGTGCGAAAGGGGATCGCTCCAGGTCCAGTTCCGGGGTGAAGACATCAGCGCGTGCTGGATCATTCAACGACAACACGACCGTCAACGTCGCCACAACAGTCCCGGCGCGACTGACGTCAACTGAAAATTCGAAATCGACCGAGTCCTGCCGCTGAAGAACTCCGCCGCCCTGATCGCTGTACAGCAGATCGATCGCAGGGGTCCATTCAACGTGCCCGTCACTTGACACAACGATCCCTTCGGGAAATGGATTGGCCGGATCGTCTGGCGTCGCAACAGCAAAGGTCAGATCATTCACGACATTGGGGTCCACCAAATCTACCTGCCAGAGCCGGCCGGCCAGTATGTCGATCTGATGATTCTGTTCGACAATCACCGGCGGTGCGGGCGTCTGGACGTTCAGGTGGAAGCTTCCCGAAACGGATTCGCCATGATTGTCCTGGGCGACAATGGTGATGGGCAGTTGACCGGTGGTTCGATTGTCCCCTAGCCATTGTGCGATTTTTTCGGCAGGCCAGTGAATGGAGTAGATGCCACCGCGGTCGCCTGCGGGATGGTTTAACTCAACACCCGCATCGAGCGCCTGCTGATTGAGCCGAACCCGAATTTTGTCACCCCAGTTACGTTCGACACTTTCAAACGCAAAATTGTAATCGGTATCGGTAAATGCGGTTCCCTGATATCCGTAATAGAGTGTCGGAGCGGCGTTGTCGAGAATCGCAATTTCAAACGGTTGCGTCCTGGTGGCATCCCAGCCTGTTTCACCCAAATCGTCATTTTCGTGTGCCCCGACCACAAACTGGAAAATTCCTGGTGCAGCTGCATGGAAACGGAACTGATTGTTGTTCAGAATGGCGGGGGCTACTCCGTCGAGAATTTGCGTGGTGAAGGTGTGCCCTTCCTGATCGATCACGTCCAGTGGCATGACCACCAATTGGTCGCGGTCAAACGGCCCGAGGATATCGCCATCGAACACGGGGGCCTGATTTTCGGCGGCATCCACAAACGGATAGACTTTGATAACAAATTCGTGTTTGACGGTGCCTGTTTCATTTTCGGCGGTAAGCAGGACCTTGAAATTACCCGCGCGGTTTGGTGTCCAGTTCAGTTCAAAGGTTTGTGATTCATAGTTCGCATGGGTGATGGTGTCGGTCTGAATTAACTGCAGCCCGCGGTCCAGCGATTGAAGGTCCAGTTGAGCAGAGGCGATGGGTGACTGGCTGGTGATTGTAATTGGAATTGTCGCGGCGAACGTCTCACGCAGCGCGGTATGCGGCTGTACTTGTACTTGCGGCACCGGGTTTTCGAGGAATGAGACGCGATACTCTTTCGTGACGACTGCCCCGGCTCCGTCATTGGCCTGAACCGAGATCAGATGGGTTCCCGGGACAATCGCGTCCCGCGGCCAATAGATGTAGAAGGAATGGTTTTGGGGATCGGGGTGTCGATCAACAATCAGCCCCTCCGGGCCATTGATCAGACTGAATCGCACCTCCTGAAAATCCGGGTCGAATGCCTCCAGTTTTTGAATGTAGTCCTGATAGACGACACCGGCGGGTAGTTCGGTTGTGATCTCCGGGCTTCGATTGGTACTGGCGACCACGAGGCGGAACGTCTGCGTGGCGGTTGAGATTCCATCAGTGACGCTGATGGTGACCGGAGTGGCGTCATCGGAGACATCTTCGAGCGTCGGTTTCCAGCGTATCAGCCCGCTCTGGCCATCAATGAACAATCCTTCAGGACCATTGACGACTTTATATTCAAGTGCGTTGTTGTCCAGATCCGACGCTTCCGCCCGATACTCGAACAGCCTGCCCGAGCGTACTGCCAGATCGGGGATGGGCTGGAGTACGGGGATCTTGTTGAGCGCCGTTCGTTCGTTAACCTCGATCAAAAATTCCTGACGGGTTTCCGAAGGAATCAAAAGGCCATTGGCGTCTGTTGAAAATTTTCCATCAGACACGACCACAGCGAACCTGTGAGTTCCGATGTCAGCGGGCCCCGGGCGTCCGCTGATGATTCCGGTATTGCGATCAATCGTCAGCCACGATTCGGCTTGACTGATCGTACCGTTATCGGAAACTGCAGGCACCAGATAGAAAGAAAGGATGTCCGGGTCCTGTGGATCGGCGTCATTGGCGACGACCTGATACTGATAACTGTCAAGCACTCTTGCAGGGGCAAGGACCGGGGTGTCGTTCTGAATCTCCAATCCCTCAACTGAAATGGCAGGAGCCGAATTTTCGGTCGATTCGGGATAGACAGTAACGGTCCAGTCCTTCGTGCCAACCTGTCCGGCAGCGTCGTAAACGACCCCCCGGAACTGGAAGTCTTCCGGGGCAGTGACCTCCGGTGGTACCCAGATCAGACGATCATTGAGCATTCCGTCACGACCCGAATTGACCAGTTGAGCGCCGTGCGTGATGACTTCTCCATCGTCGTTGACAAAATCAGGATCAAAGGCAAAACGGAACGCCCGATCATTTTCGACATCGAAAACCTCGAAGTCGTGGGTGTAGTTTCCTGACACCCAGACCGGAATGGACCCCAACGCGCTATTTTGAGCATCTCCCGCCACAAAATTGAGACTGATTCGGTTGTCTGCTCCGTTGCCGGTGATGGTTACTGTAAAGTTTCGGGAGTCGGGGTCGGCGGGAAAGGCAGGTTGAATATTGGTCACCAGTGGACTGTCCGAAACCAGTTTGACACGTTGAAGCAGGATCTCTTTTGAGAACGAGTCAGAAAACGCATTGGCAAAAGAGATACGCGTGTTTCTCAGTTCTGCGGAAATTTGATTGCCAGGCCCGTCCGGTTCAAATGGGCTGCCAAATTCATCAACATCCGGATCTCTGAGAACAGACAGATCCCAGACAGATCCGTTTACTGCACGACTTAGTTGGGTATAGTGCAACTGTTGGTTTCTATAGGCTGACACAACTTCCGGGTTCGCGCGAATCTGGTAATTGCCTTCCCCATCCGGCAGGTAGGCAAAGCCTCCAAAGTCCGCGCCAAGAATCTCTTCGTTTGGCGAGTAACCATCAGCGGTGCCAAAGTTATTGATGAACACTCGTTTGGCAGCGATAGAAGATTCCTGAAAATCGCGCGGTGTGGGCATCTCCGGATCGGTCACATTCCAGCTCCCTCCTGTCATGCTATAACCGTTAACATCGGTAGGCAACGAAATCTCAATGAAATCGTACTCGACCACTGACACCCCGGCCCCGACTCCCACAAAGTCCACGGCAGAATTAAAGGAGCCTACGAATTCATACAATTCAACGAATGCAAAAGCGGCACCATTGATGAACAAGTCGATTCGTTGATAGTCCTGGCCATTTGTTGGCCCCAAAGAGTCGTTCGGGAAGATGGTATTGAACCGTGCCTCGAGTTCAACGGATTGTCCAAAATCGACATCGCTGGCCTGCACTCCATCATGAAGCTGGAAATTGCGGATCGGATTGGCTTCGTTGGAAGCTGTGACAGCCCACAGTCCGGTGCTTGCATCGGCCTGGATCGACCAATAGCGCGAGGGTTGACCGCCATCAAGATCGCTGGCACTGCCAAATAGAATTTGCGCTTTCTGCTCAGCCCCCTCGTTGGTTATTTGAAATCGGGTAACCAGAGAAAAATCATTGACGCGGTGCTGCCGGCTGAATCCCGCCTGTTGCAGCACATCGTCAAATTCGACCACTGCGGTTGCTGCTTCCGTTCCAGCTGATCTAAGTCCTGTTGGGGTGACTCCCCAAGAATTACCAGGGCCGCTGGAAAACAGCGCGATATTACCTTCCCCGTCATTGGCAGCAAGTGTTGGCGATACGATTGAGGTGAACAGAATGTCGTCTGAGACTGTTTCCGGGTTGCCGATCAACGTGTCAATAATTTGTTGTTGCAGGCCATCATCGTAGCCGTTGGTGTCCTGATCATCAGAGAACAACATAATATTGACAACTGCCTCCGGACGTAGCTGATACACTGAACCGGGGTCCAAGGTCTCGGCGATGGCCAGTTGTCCGGATTCACCATCCCCCGCAATGTGCAGGGAATCCAGGGCGCTCTGTAAGGTATCGACGCTGCTGGTCCAATAGGGATCTGCAACTCCCGGTGAAAGCAGGACTGGTCGATAATTATTCATATTTGCCAGACCGTATCGAACATCGCTAATCCCCAGCAGGTTCAACTTCTGGTTGATCTGCTCAAGGACGGAGGGCAACGGTGAGTCACTTTCCGGGTTAGGGCTCTGCACCAGCCAGTCCCTGGCCCCGGTCATTGAACCACTGGTATCGAAGACGATAACAATGTCGGCGGATTGTTGGCCATCCAATTCAGGACTGAGCGAAACTTCGAACTTGGCCTCTTCGCCGTTTTCGAGTTCGACAAAGATCGAGGAAGGGCTTGTCGGATCGTTGTTTTGGACCCCGACGACTTGCCCTTCACCGCTTGTTTTCTGATAGCTGCTGTCAGGCTCACTGGTGATGACCGGGGCGTGGTTTTGGCCAACCGGGTGTACGTAAACCTCAAAAGTCCGCGTCACGGGATCGTTGATTCCGTCTGATACAATCTCTGTGATTTGCACTCTTTGCCCGGACAATTCTGCCGGGGGCATCCAAGTGTAAACACCACGTTGATCGGCCCCGTCATGGATGTAATCGAACTGTACCCGGGTCGCTTCGGTTGGCTGAAACCCTTCAGGGTAGACCATTTCGCCAACAGAAAACACCAACGAATCCCCTTCGCTATCACTGGCCGTTGAGTTGTATACAAATTCCGCACCTACATGGGCATCGACAACGTGCGGGGAGGTAAAGTACGGGGCGCTGTTGAGCTCATCATCATTTTGAATGATGGCAGTTGCCGAAGCGGCGGCAATATCTACATGGTGGTTCAGCTGCGTATCATTTGGATCGAAGAGGATGACGGTGAATGTTTCATCAAGCTCGAACCGGTTGTCACCGACAATATTGACAGTGATTTCTTCGTCAGCCACCCCCGGCAAGAAGGCAATTGTCCCCGAAGGCAAAGAGCCGGAATAGTCACCGGAAAAATCACCGGGAGATGCCAACTCACTTTCAACTCGCCATTGCACCGTGGTCGTGCCATTCAGATCTCCCTGTCGCGTTACGGGAAATCGAATTTCGCTGGTGCCACTGTTTCCTTCGAGCGGCGAATAGGCAGATCGTTCATAGAGCTTGACCCCTCGAAAACTGCTTATCCCATTCGAATTGATGCCGTCATTGTCATTGATAAAGGTTAGATACTCCCGATAGCCGGTAAACACTTCGCCGACAGGAATTTTGTAGGTCTGCCAAGTACCGGTGGTGAATTCGCCATAGGATGGATACAGGTCTCCATGCAGGCCCCGAGTGTAGGGTTGCGTCCCCCAAAGCTGAAAAGTATTTCGCCCTGATGCGGTGCTGAAACTCAAGTCCTGATCGAACAGGAATCCGTGTATCTCTCCTTGGGTATCCGAGAAAAATTCAAATTCCAAAATGGTATCCCTAGTAACGTTGTAGCCAAGGGGAACCGCTTTCCAGGAATTTCCTCTCAGTGTGATCGTTGAGCCATCGGGGGAGACGGTAGCAACCGAAGGAGCCCCGCCACGCCCGTCTTGCCCGGCAGGGTCGTAAGGAAGAAAGTCAGCCAAGGTGGGCTTGAAGACACTATATGGTGTTTGGATGTCCAAATCGATATCATCATTTTCGATCGTACCGTTCGAATTCGTTGGCAAGAGTTCTGCAATATGATTTGCCTGTGAGTCGATTGGGGCGGATAATACCACGTTGAAAAGCTTGTCGGCTTCAACATTGAAATCCCCGACGATCTCGATAGCGACATCGACTACTTGCTCGCCGGGGGCAAAGGTGATGGTGCCCGAGGGCAGTGATGTGGTGTAATCACCAGTAAAGTCGTCTGATGTGGTAGCAGAACTTTCAACCTGCCAATGGACGGTGGTGGTCCCTGCCAGATCGCCCTGTCGCGTTATGGGAAATCGAATTTCGCTGGTGCCACTGTTTCCTTCGAGCGGCGAATAGGCAGACCGTTCATAGAGCTTGACCCCTCGAAAACTGCTTATCCCGTTCGAATTGATGCCGTCATTGTCATTGATAAAGGTTAGATACTCCCGATAGCCGGTAAACACTTCGCCGACAGGAATTTTGTAGGTCTGCCAAGTGCCGGTGGTGAATTCGCCATAGGATGGATACAGGTCTCCATGCAGGCCCCGAGCGTAGGGTTGCGTCCCCCAAAGCTGAAAAGTATTTCGCCCTGTGGCGGTGCTGAAACTCAAGTCCTGATCAAACAGGAATCCGTGTATCTCTCCTTGGGTATCCGAGAAAAATTCAAATTCTAAAATGGTATCCCTGGTAACGTTGTAGCCAAGGGGAACCGCTTTCCAGGAATTTCCTCTCAGTGTGATCGTTGAGCCATCGGGGGAGACGGTAGCAACCGAAGGAGCTCCGCCACGCCCGTCTTGCCCGGCAGGGTCATAAGGAAGAAAGTCAGCCAAGGTGGGCTTGAAGACACTATATGGTGTTTGGATGTCCAAATCGATATCGTCATTGACAATCGTGCCGTAAGTTTCAGCAGTGACAATTTCAACCACGTGGTCATCCTGAGAATCAGTGGCATCTGACAGGATAACGGTAAACGGTTCGTCAAATTCCACATCCGTATCGCCGGAGACCAGCAATACAATCTCTTGGGTGGATTCGCCAGCGGCAAAGATGACGGTGCCCGAGGGAAGATCGGTCGAGTAGGTTCCTGAAAAATCATCGCCGCTGACATCGGTGCCTTCGACCTGCCAGTGAACGGTAGTGCTACCGCTGGTAGTGCCGCTACGAGTAACCGGAATCTGTATTTCACGAAATCCAACGTTGCCCTGGCCAGCATTCCCTTCTTCCAATTCACGTTCATCGGCGTCGATCGCAATCGAAACGACAGGGTCCTTGATCAGCCCGCCAAAGACGGTTTCTTCTCCAAGCCTGCCGTTTTCAACATTCAAAATTTCAAAAGCAAACGACTCATCCCCCTCCCTTAAATCATCTGACAAAAATTCAACATCAATTGTGGTGGTCGTCGTTCCTGGCTGAAACCGTATTTCTCTGGTTGTTGAATTGTAGTCGTCGCCATACAAGCGATAGTCGATGCCTTCTATTGCGTCACCTGCACCGCCAAACAGACTCCCAAAGTGAAGGCACACCACCTGGTCGCTGGCATGCGAAAGTGCAAACTGAAACTGTAGACGCTCACCTTCGTACCCGGACAATGGCTGGGCGCCAACAACATCAACCACCGGATCACCACTGAATGAATTATCCCTGAAGTCAACCTCACCAACATGGGTTGACCCATAGTAGTATTCGCCGTTACCGCCATCGCGCCAGAGATTGCCATACGGTGCATTGAGCCGGAACTGAACCGTTTGGTTTCCACTACCAAGCGGTTTTGTTCCGTGCACAACCACTCTTTGTATCGAACTGCCGCCAGAAAAATCCTCTCCTGTCAGAACCAACTGGCCCTTCTCCGAGTTGGCAAGGTCTCCCCCCCAGGCAATATCGACATCAAAATCGTCGAATACATGCCCGCCCTTGAACCGGGGAATCTGCAAAACAACCAGAGTACCAGTTCCCACCGAATTGATAGTATTGCCATCGAGAGTTGTCAGTGATCCCCGGTAACCACCATTCAAAGAGGTATATAAAAAGTCGCCCTGGTTGTTTGTCGGTGTGTAGTAAAAACTATCCTTGAGCAGCACCTGTCGGCCTTCGATTTGGCCCGAGATTTCACGGTCATCGGCCGGGCCCGATACGCGGATTGTCTCGGTCCCGTTCACATAAACTGCAACCGACGTTCCCTGTTCAAACCTGTCGAATGAAAAAATCCGGTTGTCAACTTCTTCGAACCCCTCAACCTCAAGGTCAACCTGTGCAATGTTCTGAAACCCTGCGTCTCCCGCCTGATAGATCACCGGCGATCGACTTTTGACGGTTATTGAATCGGCCACTCCAATAGACTGCCCGCTGGCGTGCTGCAATTGCACGATAAAATCAATTTCCCCAAATCGATCATACTGATGTTCTCCGGAGACGGTAATTTCGTTGCCGAACCCACGATCTATGGAGCCTTCAGAGAAACTTCCGTCGCCCCACCAGATCGTTGCCTTGAAATCTTCCGGTGCGAAATCGGCATTCGCTCCCGGTCGCAGCGTCGCAACCACGCCTTCTACTTTTTGTTGACTAACGCCTGCCGTTTTGAAAAATGGAACCTTCGGGCTGAAAACGAATTCACCAAGCTCGCTCAGAGGGTCTCCAAACCTGACTTTTCCAGCTCTTGAACTGCCATAGTTGAAACTCTCCCCAAAATCAGCCAAGTCCACGCGCTGAAGTTTGTCACGGTCGAAATCGTCCAGCAGATCCACTCCTGCCGGAGCGTTGATCACGAATTCGGCGACGTGATCATTGGCCTGGTAGGGAGGATCTCCAACGACAGAGATCTCGCGAAGTTGTCTTCCGAGTTTGGCGGGATCATAGGCTCCCAGCAGATACATTCTTCCCTGACTTTGTGTCCCGACTCCCCAATCAATGTTGATGGTGAAATCATCCAACCGGGAATTGCCTGCGAAAACGTATTCAAGCAGCGTGAACGCCTCGCCTAGCTGTCCGCCAGGCCCTTCAATTCCCAGACTTACTCCGTCAATTGCGAAAGCTCCCCGATATCCCCCCGCGAAGGTTGAGTAGACACCATCTACCGAATTTTGGACGCTTCCACTGTACTGGTCATCCAGCATCGTGATGGCTCTACCACCAACTATCCCGCTGACTGTGCCGATGTTTCCGGTTTTCGAATACACAAGTCGGTCACCAGCGGGAGAGACAAACTCTAGGGTTTGAACTTCGCCTTCCCCGGAGGATTGAGATGAGTTTTCAAAATAAAATACTGTTGACTTGACCTCTTCAACAACGACAGCCAACCGGGTCAGGGTTCTATCGCGACTTCGATCGGGGTCGTACGATTGGTGGAGGCTTGCAAATACATCAACAGCGGCGGAATTGGTGACCGCATCTCCATTTCGATGAACCAATTCAACCTCGAAGGGAACTTCACCAAAAATTCGATACGTGTGGTCCCCCGCAATGACCAATTCATCCGCTGAACTGCCTGCCACCGGATTGACCGTACTCTGCTTGCCGTCTCCCCAGCGAATGATCGCAGTGTATTCGGATGGCACAAGCGACTCACCATCAGCCGCCCGGTAGGTTGCCACGGTTCCAGAAAAAACCTGTGGAAAGGAATCGATTTGCTTGTTGAAATCGCTTGCTGGAGAAATGGTCAGCAGTCCATCCAATGTACTCGACGTCAGCTCAAACGCCCCTATATCAACGCGCCCATTGAATCGCTCGGCACCGCGCTGGTCTGAACCAAGTAGAGAACCATCAGCGCTTAGCGCCAGACCATTGGCCCCTGCATTTTCAGCGGGACTGCCGGGCTGGACCGCGTGAGTGCTCGTGAGCCCACCATTGTTGGCCAGCGGTGCCAGACCGGGATCGTTTCCATCGATCACAATGTTCCCGTCGATACCACTTGTAAAACTATTTTGGTTAACTTCCACGCCAATCAGGTTGAAGTTCCCCGACACGTCGGAACCGTAAAAATTATTGTCTGCGTGAACAATATCTCCCGCCGGACCATTCCCTGCCACGATGGAGTTCTGCAAAACAACCGTCGCACCCGCTTGAGCGTCCAAGCCCACACCATTGTTGGTGATCGTCGAACTAACAATGTTGACCGTCGCGAATGCTGCTCTTATCCCGTGACCACTTGCACCCGAGATGGTCGTATTTTGCAGTCTGGCGTCCCCGTACGCAAACGAAACGGAGCCGTTTTCCACGGTCGATCGATCAAACGTTACCAAGGCAGAATGGGAAAGATCGAGGTCTGAGTCAATGATTGATGCGTCAGTAAAACTTATGCTGGAAACACCGCTGTAGTTTGGGGTTAGGTCAACCGATTCAAGGCTGACGCGCGCAAATGTCGCACTGACACCAGCACCTTCCGGGAAGGTTATGTGCGCGTGGTTGATGCCGGTATCCTGAATGGAAATATTTTCCGCCGACGGCCTGATTTGCAACCCGGCTGTGAACCGCGCATTTTGGACCATTCCCGAAGAGCCAGAGAACTCAAGGATGCCATTGCCCGAAACAGACAGGTCTGAAACGGCGCTGTCTGTTAGCTCAAGAGAAACCCCACCCGCAAGGTTGATATTGGTCGATTCGATCCCTGTAATCACCGTGGCTTCGTCACTGATCAGGTCCGAACCGATGGCGATTGTCTGGCCGCTGATCGCCGAATCAAACACGATGTTATCGATTCCGGACGAAGCATTTGCCAATTGAATTGCTTCGCGAAAGGTCAATTGCCCGGGACCGTGCAATCCATCAACATTATCGCCTGATGCAGAAACAAAGAAGTCACTGGCCAGCATTTGCCTTGGTTCAAGCGGCCCGTAATTAACTGGAGTGTTACGACGGTCCCGCCGCCTTGTGTCCTTTACTTTTTCCTTCTTCCAAACAACTTTGTATCCTAGCGCGCCAAGTGTTGTTTTCCATCCGGTGATTGGAAGCTTCATTGCTGGTTCATTCCTGAGGAGTGTTTAGAGCAAAAAAAAATACGAGGCACTCTGTATACCGGACTGATTACCTGATTGCCAATCCCCCCAAGAAAAATTTTCGTAACAGGCAAACCTGTTGCACGCGACTGCCCAAGCGTCCAAAACAAGCGTTGAATCAGCGGTTTCTTCCAAAGGAAAGGCACCAAATCTCCCCTCCAAACTACTAAAGAAGACCGATGGAAAGACGGTCGTTTACAAATACAAGTAGCCAAGAATAAAAATCTTCCAACTTGAAAAACCTGCACCAATCAAACAAGCGTTTAGGCGATTGGCAGTTGAAAGCTTACCGTTGGCGATGCTGCCAGCTGCGCTCCGACGCTGGCAGCGTCGTCAACGGATGGTAAATTCCTTACTGCCCGTCGCTTTAACATTCCCCCCCAAGACGCATTTGAAGTTGCGGCTTGTGGCTCATCGGTGGGGTAGCTACGTTTTTTCTGCACGTTTAAAAACGCGTGCCATTGCTGGGGCAGCTTGTCGTGGCTACGCTCGCCAGAGCGTGGAGGCACTGGGGAGATGTTTCCATTGCCATCCACCGTCTGGCGACGGTAGCTACGTTTTTTCTGCACGTTTAAAACGTGTGCCATTGCTGGGGCAGCTTGTCGTGGCTACGCTCGCCAGAGCGTGGAGGCACTGGGGAGATGGCTCCACTGCCATCCACCGTCTGGCGACGGTAGCTACGTTTTTTCTGCACGTTTAAAAACGTGTGCCATTGCTGGGGCAGCTTGTCGTGGCTACGCTCGCCAGAGCGTGGAGGCATTGGGGAGATGTTTCCACTGCCATCCACCGTCTGGCGACGGTAGCTACGTTTTTTCTGCACGTTTAAAAACGCGTGCCATTGCTGGGGCAGCTTGTCGTGGCT